>JAZOPW010000360.1:0-8259 GCA_045655785.1 Eubacteriales bacterium | reverse complement strand
TGGCTACGATCCGACTTGCTCCTTTCCGAGATCGACCACGTCGCACGAACCCTTCGCGTGATCAAAACCCAAATCCTCTTTGACGATATTTTGGAAATCTATACGGAACAAACTTAAATCTATTTTAAAACTTTACGGGTGAGTTGATTGCGTTTTCGCAATCAACTCACCCGTATTTTACATCAATCACCGACCACAATTTCCTAAAAAACGATCTCGAAAATGACGCAACGGTTATACAAATGCGGTAACGCTGCGCCTGTGTAAGTATTTTTGAAAGGTTGTGAGTCTCTCAGACAACCGCGGGAGCCGTGCGGTGAGCCCGTTTTTGTTGCATCGTCGGTAATCGATTCTCCATGGGATGTATCCACCTTTTTACCCGCGATATTTTGCCAATAGTCTCCATTTACTCCGTAGGTCAGTCTTTCTCCCGGTACAGGGACTCTGTTCAAGGTGATTTCTACCTCATCGTCACCGCAAAGCCGTACGTTGGTAATTCTTGTAATTGCCTCTGTAATAGTACCTGCCTCACCATTTTGCTCATCCACGTTATAAACGTGAAATCCATAGTTTCCATCGGGAAGTTGATTGATGAGCACGGTATCCAAGACCAGTGGTTTGAATGGAACCTCAAATCGGATATTTACTTTGTTTTCCTTTACAGTATGGTTGAGGGGATAACACCATTTGTGACGCATATTCAGAACACAGGTGTTGAATGCAGCAATGCCATACATGTTCCCCATATTGCGATAGGAACGTGCATAAGCGTGAACGTAGGAGCCACCTGTTAACCCGCCGGTGCCTGCGTCGATGCCTGCACCCTCGCGAACATAGTCAATGTCATACATCGTTTTGGCAAGTATCATCTTGTCATACTCTTCTGCCAGCTCCTGTTGCTGCATTGCTATTCTGGGATAGCGATAATAGGAGTTATGACTTGCCACTTGATAACTGATACACAACACGTCACACGTCTGACCTGTAATCGCTTTGATGTCCATATTCAAATCTTCAATGAGCTGTTTCAAACGATTTTTATAGGTGAAAGGGTTAAAAAATCCCGTTCCGTAATTTGCGCTGTTTCCGCCGGCTCTCATATCTTCCTCTCCTTGCGTCCACGTGAAACAGGGAACACACATTGTCAAACCGGCATCATCACAGGATTTTTTTGCGGTCTTTACCGAAGTGATCAATTTTTGATAACAGGGCGTTCCTTTGGATAATTGCGCAACAGAAATACCACCGGCACCGTCCACACTGCCAATTATCTTAAAATTATCGGGGATCGTTACCCCGTAATAATCGGACATCAAACGGAAGGCTTCTGCCGTTCCGGCACACATATCCTGAATATTGTTGTTTACCAAATTGACATCGTACGACAAAGGCTCTGTGTAATCGAAGGTCGAGCTTCCTGCTGACGTATTCTTGGACAGTGATTGACCGTAACAAGGGATCATATATACATCTGCCTTGAAATTTACAAGCTTATTTTTTTGATCATTTGCCATTATACAGCATCTCCTGAATCTTAATCATTGATCTGCTCAAGCTTTTGGGACAAACAAAGGAAATTAATTTTTTATAAAAAAGCGGTCTACAAAAGTTATCGCAGACCGCATGTGGCACCCCCAACGGGAATCGAACCCATAACTAACCCTTAGGAGGGGTTTATTATATCCATTTAACTATGGAGGCTTTTTCTATATTATAACATATTTTTTCTTGAAAAGCAAGTGGTTTGGGGAACATAATCGAGAATAATTTTATTGATGATTTTGTCGAGCTTTCAGGTGTCTTGAGAGCTTTTCTTTTTTAGTGCGTATCGCAGAAATCGTCGGCATATCGACTCCTTTTGTTTTGAATAATCAAAACGAATTTTGTGCATTTGTGCAAAATGCCAAAAATAAAAAAAACAAAAAAAATTATTGCAATTGAGAAAAAAATGTGGTATGATATATGTGTATAATAAGATGTATTGGAGATATTTTCCCTTGTACATTGATTTAGTAAAAAATTGTGGAGGGTTTGAATCATGTCAGAAATTTCTGTACAGTTCAAAAATCAATTGAACGGTTACGATAAAACCGAGGTCAGACAGTTTGTAAAGGACGCCGAGGCAAAGCTGCAGGAAAAGGCTGTTGCTCTTGGTAATCTTCAGCAGCAGGTTGCTGAGCTGGAGGCAAGACTGAACAAGATCACGGGTGAGGATTCCTCTGTTGAGGAGAAGATCGCTCTTTACGATAAGCTGATGAAGAAGATGGATGGCGACTACACCAACCTTCTTACCCCCGCTATCGCAAAGGCAAAGGCAATTGAGGAGCAGGCTGAAAAGGAATACGCAATCCGTATCGACCAGGCTCGTTACTCTGCCGAAGGCATCTATAAGGAAGCGGCTGACCGCATCGCAGGTGTGGTAGATGACAATATGGATCGTCTGTATGATCTGTTGGATCGCTTTATCTATTCCAAGACTCTGCCCGGTCGCATCGAGGCTTTTGTAAATGATTGCAAGATCATTTCCGCAAAGGTTTCCGGCGGTGTTCGCACCATCAAGCAGGTTCCCGGAAAGGCTTACGGCAAGGTAAAGGCAAAGTGCGTTTCCGTAAAGGAAAAGGTACAGGATAAGGTCAATACATATAAGGCTTCGAAGGCTGCAAAGGTTGCAGAATAATTTTTGTGAAAAGGTGACGGCGTTCCCATGAATATCGGTGAGAAGATACGGGAGCTGCGCACGGCAAAGCTGATGACACAGTCCGAGCTTGCCGGTACGCATATTACCCGCAATATGTTGAGCTGTATTGAGAACGGATCTGCACAGCCGTCGCTTTCCACGATCCTGTACATTGCGGGGCGTTTGAATGTTCCTGCCGGATTTCTGTTGGCAGAAGAGGGGGACGAGGTCGTCTACCGCAAGATGAACAGCTTCGCAAATATCAGAAGTGCATATACAACCAAGGATTGGTGGGGGTGTAGAAGCCTCTGCCTTTCGGGTTGTCCCGAACCGGATGACGAGATCAGTTTACTGTTGGCAGAATGCGACGCGGCGATTGCCGTGGAGGAATTCTGGCAGGGTAAGTTGCGCTCGTCATGCCGTTTTTTTGATGAAGCGTTGGAATATGCCGAGAGAACGGTATATCCTACCGAGCACGTGGAGGCACAGGTAAGGGTCTTCTTTCGATATATGAGACGGATCTCGGCAACGCTTTATTCGGATGTGCTGGACGAGGGGAAAGCGCTTTCTGTGGAGTGGAGGTCGCTGTTTGCCTCATACGTGGATGTATTGGAGTCAATGGACGAAGGGAACCCTCAAAAGGCAGTTGACTTTCTTGCTGTTGCCGATGCGGATTCCTTTTTTGGAGAGCATATACGCGTGCGGATGCTGATGGATGCATTGCATTTTGAGGAGGCGAAGGAGGCACTTCTGCGCTTGCTTCAGGCAGATGCGCCCTTGAACGAGATCGAGCTATATACGGTTTTGTGTGAGCTGGAGATCTGTTGCCGTGAAACCGATGACTATAAGGGTGCATACCGATATGCGTCCGAAAAGGTACAGCTTTTGGAGCAGATTTTGAAAGAGATATGATTTTAGATTCAATAAACGCCCCAACAATGCTTCGTTTGAAGCACTGCAGGGGCGTTTTCTTGATTGTTATTCGCTTCTCAAAGCCTCAACGGGATTGCGTTTCGCGGCAATTCCTGCGGGAAAGAGTCCTGCGATAAAGGTCAGGAACATACTGATCACAACCAGTGCGATCGCACCGCCAATCGGCAGAGATGCCTTCAGGCTTGCAATTTCCGTGAAGTGGTAGAGAATGATATTGATCACCACGTTCAATCCCAACGTGGAGAAGATACCGATCATGCCCGCCACAAAGCCGACGATCAGCGTTTCAGCATTGAAGACACGGCTGATGTCCTTCTTGGATGCACCGATCGCGCGAAGGATACCGATCTCCTTGGTGCGCTCCAGCACCGAAATATAGGTGATGATACCGATCATGATCGAGGAAACAACCAGGGAAATGGCAACGAACGCGATCAAAACGTAAGAGATCGCATTGACAATGGTCGTCACAGAGGACATCATCACACCGACAATATCGGTGTATTGAAGCTTATCGGCTTCTTCCACGCTGTCATTGTATTCCTTGATGAAGGCTTCGATGGTGTCCTTCGACTCAAAGTCCTTGGCATAGAAGTTGATGGAGGCAGGGGAGGCTTGCTCTGCGGCACCGATCGACTTCATGACCGAGGTGTAGGTCGCATCGGTCTGCGGTGCCAGACTATAGAGCATTTCCTCCATCTCTGCAAATTCATCGTCGGGGATGAAGTTACCCTGCAAAAGCAGTGTAAAGCTTTCCTCGGTGATCGTCAGTGTTTTGAGCCGCTCGGTTACGCTTGCATAGACCGCTTTCATGGCTTCCTCACCGCAAACCGTTATCAGACCGGGAAGCGGCATCGGCATCTGCTCGCTTGCGGGAATCCCCGACATCACCATCATCAATTGCGGTGTTGAGAGGATCGGCATCAGCGTGATCAGGTTATCGGGAGTGACGTCAACATGATTGGTGGTTTGGCTGATGGCATAAAAGATCGGTGCCAGACGCTGCCCCGTGGGATCGTTCTGCTTTGCGATCTGCAGCATCGAGCTGATCAGCTCGGCTTGCTCGGCAGAGGGCATGATGGCAAAAAATCCAAGCAGGCTCTCGGCACTGTTTACCACCAACTGACCCGAAAGATTCTCATTCTTGAGGATCTCCTGCGTCATATAGGCGTAAAGCTGCTCCATGGTGGCATCGTCAACCTTTTCAATCAGCTCATGGATGTTTTCTCTTGTATAGGGGATGCGTTCAAATGCAAGACCTGTCAACACGTTGTGCGTGGGGGTCTTTTTTTGTTGGTCGATGATCTCGCTTGCAGAGTTCAGCTCGAGAATATAGTCGGTCAGCTCCTTCGTATATCCGATGCTGCCCGAGATCGAGGTTGCAGTAGCACCCTCACGCGGACGTACGATACCCGAGATCACAAGCTTGGTTCCGTTTTCTGTGACGAATTCAGTTTGATCGAATGCACCGTCACGCATATCGTACCAGATGGGGTAGGTGTTGCCGTCAACCGTGTAGGTTGCATTGTCTCTCTTGGCATAAAAATCGGAGGTGTTCAGAAGCAGGAATTCCATGCCCAAGAAATCATCCAGATCAAAGGGCTCGATGGGGGTGGTGTCGTAGCTTCCGTTTGTCATCAGATCGGTCATGATCTTTTCAAGCTCGGATTGGTCGAGGACACCCAGCATATAAAGTGCCATTTTGCTGATCTGATTGTTTCGGCTGACCACCAAAACCACCTCGTTTGCTTCCTCGGGCCAGCGGCTGTTTTCGCCAACTAACTCGTATTGCTCGTTAAGCAGCTCCTGATTGTTGATCATTTCGGACATGACGTTAAAGCCGCTGTTGCTGCCCATTGCGTCCATCATCTCACCAACACCGGCAAACGTGTCGCCCATGTTCTTGAAGATGGTTGTGGGGCTGACCTGTGTTTTTCCGTCTGCTGTGAAGATTTGCAGATCGAAATCATAGGTATATTGAATGTCGCTGATCGAGTCCTTGATTCGGTCATAATTTGTGTCGATATACTTTTTGAAGCGTTCAAGATTGTTGCTTGTGGTAGCGCTCATTGCCGACATCATGGTTCCAAGTGAATCGTCCACATAGATCTTGTTGGGATCGATCTCGGCTGGCTGTTGCTCGTTTACCTGTGTCATTGCAGAGAGCATTGCGCTGAAATCCTGTGTTTCCTTTTCAATCGTCAGGGGGTATGTGGAGAGCGTGTCACGCTGTACCGAGGCAATATAGTTGTTGACACCTGTGGAGACCGAAAGAATCAGCGCGATACCGATGATACCGATCGAGCCTGCAAAGGAGGTCATAAAGGTACGGCCCTTTTTGGTCATGAGGTTGTTCAACGAAAGTGAAAGTGCGGTAAAGAAGGACATAGAGCGCTTCTTGACGGTGCTTCTGCCAACCTTTTTTCCTTGGAGTCCGCTTCCGCCGATCTGTGCCTTTTGTACGTCCTTTTTTGAAATAGCAAAGGGATTGCGCAGGGGCTTTTTGACCTTGTTGGCGCGCACCTTGGCTTGCTCGGTCGATTGTACCGTCAAATCGGAGCGATAGGGATTGGAGTCACTCTTTACGCGACCGTCCAACACGCGGATGATACGGTTGGAATAGCGTTGTGCAAGCTCGGGGTTGTGGGTGACCATAATGACAAGCTTCGAGCGCGAGATGTTGCGCAGGATTTCCATGACCTGTACACTCGTTTGGGTGTCCAAGGCTCCCGTAGGCTCATCGGCAAGCAGAATATCTGGGTCATTGACCAACGCGCGCGCGATGGCAACACGTTGCATCTGACCGCCCGACATCTGATTGGGACGTTTGCGCATCTGACTTCCAAGACCGACCTGTCGCAAAGCACTCATCGCACGGGCGCGACGCTCGCGGCGTCCAATGCCCGAAAGCGTCAGAGCCAGCTCTACGTTTGCCAATACGGTTTGATGGGGTATGAGATTGTAGCTTTGGAATACAAAGCCGATCGAATGGTTGCGGTAGGTATCCCAATCCGAGTCATTGTATTCTTTTGTGGATGTGCCGTTGATCACCAGATCTCCGCGCGTATATTGGTCAAGTCCGCCGATGATATTGAGCAAAGTGGTTTTTCCGCATCCGGACGGACCCAGGATCGAAACAAACTCACTCTTTCGAAACTGCAAGGAGATGCCGTTCAAGGCGCGCACCTTTGCGCCTCCTGTACCGTATTCCTTTACAATGTTTTTCAGTTCGAGCAAGGTAAAAGCCTCCTATTATCGAGATAATAAAATATTATAACATCTTTTTTTAAATTAAATGTGAAGAACAGAGGAATTTTATTGGAGAGTTTGTGAACAAAAGGAAATTTGTTTAGAGATCTACGGCTGTACCGTTTGAAAACTGGCTGTTGTACAAATGATGGTAGAAGCCTTTTTTGGAAAGCAGCTCGGCGTGATTACCTTGCTCCATGATCTTACCGCTTTGCATCACCAGGATCACGTCGGCAGATTCGATGGTGGACAGGCGGTGTGCCACGATGAACGAGGTGCGGCCCTTCATCATTTCGGCAAACGCGTTTTGAATCTTGAGTTCCATACGGGTATCGATCGAGGAAGTTGCTTCGTCCAGGATCAGCATAGGGGGAAGATCGAGCATCACGCGTGCGATGCAAAGCAGCTGCTTTTGTCCCTGTGACAATGATCCGCCGTTTTCTCCAAGCACGGTGTCATAGCCCTTTGGCAATCTCTTGATAAAGGAATGCGCATGAGCGGCTTTGGCGGCGGCGATCATCTCCTCCTCCGAGGCATCGGGCTTTGCCATGCAGATGTTTTCGCGTACGGTGGCGGCGCGTAGCCAGGTGTCCTGCAGAACCATGCCCCAGTTGGAGCGAAGGGAAGCACGTGTCAGGTCGCGAATATCGGTTCCGCTGACCTTGATAGAGCCCTCATTTACATCATAGAAGCGCATGAGCAGATTGATGACAGTTGTTTTTCCGCATCCCGTGGGACCTACAATGGCGATTCTTTGTCCCGGCTTTACCTGCAGATCCAGATCCTTGATCAGCTCGCGGTCGGGAGTATAGGAGAATGCCACGTTTTCGAGACTGACGTTGCCGTCTGCCTCCTCCAACACACGTGCGTCGGGAGCGTCGGCGGGAACAGGCTCCTCATCCATCAGCTCAAAGAGACGTGCGGCACAGGCAAGTGCGTTTTGTAGCTCGGTCAACACACCCGAAATTTCATTGAAGGGCTTGGTGTATTGGTTTGCGTAGGAGAGAAAGACCGAAAGCTGACCCACGGAAAAGGCAGCACCCGAACCGATGCAGATCATCGCGCCTGTCAGTGCGACACCTGCGTACACCAGATTGTTGACGAAACGGGTCGAGGGGTTGGTCAGGGAAGAGAAGAAGGTTGCGCGAAGTGCGCATGTTCCGAGACGCTCGTTGATTTCTTCAAATTCCGTCAGTGCCTCATCCTCGCGTCCGAAGGCGACCACCACCTTGTGATTTCCGATATATTCGTCGATCATAGCGGTCTGCTCGGCACGTGTTTCGGATTGCTTTTTGAACATCGAGTAGGTCTTTTTTGCAATGAACGATGCGACAAACAGGGAAAGCGGAGTGACGAGAATGACGACCAGCGCGATTCCCGGACGAATGACCAGCATGATC
>JAZOPW010000359.1:0-4891 GCA_045655785.1 Eubacteriales bacterium | reverse complement strand
AAGCATCCGGATATGCGGATTTTTCTTGGGCATGAGCTCGGCTACCATCACAGCGGCTTGAACGCACTCAACGAAGGAAAATGCCGTTCGGTTGCAGGCAGTCGCTACGTGTTGGTCGATTTCCCCGAAACCGTCGAATTCTTTGAGATCCAGAGTGCCATGGACTCCCTGCAGCGTGCGGGATATTTCCCCATCCTTGCGCACACCGAGCGCTACCGTTGCCTGTTCAAGCAGTTCAAGTGGATCGTCGAATTCGTTGACAACGGCGGAATCGTACAGCTGAATGCCTCCTCGGTCAATGGCAGCTGGGGAAAGGGTGCCGCCAAGCAATGGAAAAAGCTGGTCTGCAAGGGCTTGGCTCATATCATTTCTACCGACGCGCATAACCTTACCACACGTCCGCCGCTGATGTCGGTCTGTATGCCGTTTTTGCAAAAGCATTGCGATGCGCAGACGATTCGCTGCCTGACGTGGGACAACGCCTGCCGAGTGGTACGCGATGAAAGGATTTAATTTCTTTCGCGTATCGGTATCGGTCGGATTTTTACGTATTAAGAAAGGATTTGTTTTATGGAAGAGCAAAACAGAGAAACAGAAATTCGTCTGCTTGATTTATGGACGATCTTTAAACGCTGTTGGTGGCAGATGCTGATCGTGCTGGTCGTGGTTGCCGTAGCCGTTTATATCGGTCTGTCCGCAACACATCAGGATGCCTACACTGCAAAGCTCAGCATCTACGTGATGACCACCCCCACCGATAGTGAAAGCCCCACAAACTCCTCCCTCGGAACCACAGCTATCACGATCGCACAAAATCTGATCAATGACTGCTTGGAGCTGAGCAAGAGCCCCGAACAGATTCTGCGTCCCGTGATGGTCTCCCAAAATCTTGAGGATCTGATTGAGATTGAGGATTTGCAAAGAATGTACTCTGTTCAGCGCGCAGAAAACGCGCGTGTGCTGTACCTGTCGGTCACCAGCTCCAGCCCCGAGAGGAGCGCGGAGCTTGTAAACGCACTCGGAGAGCAGACCTGTTCTTATTTCAATACCCTATATGACCAGCAACTGTTGAACGTGGTGGACCATGCATCGGCTCCCACGGCGCCCTCCAACCCGATCTCTATGATGACCATCGCGCTGATCGCACTTGTTGCGGCAGTGGTGGTATACGGAATTTATTTCCTGAAGTTTATCCTTGACGATAAGATCAACAATGCAGATGACGTAGAAAAGTATTTGGGTCTGAGTATGCTGGGAGTGATCCCGAACAGACAGGATTCCGGCCGTAAGAAGTCCAAATACGGTTACTATTACAGCTATACCGCCGACGGCGAAAAGAAAAGACAGTAAGGAGGGGAAATGCTGTGAGAAAGATTGAATTGATTGCAGAAGAGCAAAACAATTACTTTATGCGTGAGGCATTTAACACCCTGCGTACGAATATTCTCTTTTCGGGAAAAGACGTCAAGACCATCGTCATCACCAGCTGCATGGCGCATGAGGGTAAATCCACCATCTCCTTTGAGACCTCCCGCAGTCTTGCCGAAAGCGGCAAGCGCGTGCTGTTGGTGGACGCAGACCTGCGTAAATCGGTAATGGCAAGCAGACTGACCAAGGAGCGCGGCATCACGGGTCTGAGCCAGCTTCTCTCGGGTCAGATCACCGTTGACCAAGCCATTTACAACACACAGATCGAGGGTCTGGATGTTATTTTTGCAGGTCCCTACCCCCCCAACCCCACCGAGCTTGTGGGATGCCCCGCCTTCAAGGAGCTGATGCAAAGCAAGCGTGACGCCTACGATTATATCATCGTGGACGCACCGCCTCTCGGACTTGTCATTGACGCCGCCGTGATGGCAACCGTTTGCGACGGTGCCGTGGTGGTTATCAACTCGGGACACATCAAGTACCGTATGGCCCAGGGAGTCAAGGAGCAGCTGGAAAAGAGCGGAACCCGAATTTTGGGCGTGGTGCTCAACCAGATCGACCGCAAGAAATCGGTAGGCAGCTCCGATACCTACTATGGCTCAAAATATGAGGCATCCTACTATGGCTACCATGAGGGCTCCTCGCAAAAGAGCGTACGTCCCAACTCCTCGTCGGTTGGCAAGGACAAAAAATAAGCATCCCATATCCGATTATCAAAAAAGAGGCGTCCGCGCCTCTTTTTTTGATGGTGGTTAGTATGTAAAAAAAAGAAGAAAAAAGTATGATAAAAAGTCGGGGATACTCTTGCCAAGCGCATAATTGTGTGATATAATATAATATGGTATGATATGTCCAACGTTGAATACGTCAAAAGGAGTTTTGAATAAAATGTCACATTTAAGCAATTTCAAGGTGGCTCTTGCCAAAAAAGGCGTTGACGCCGCAATCATTTCGGATAAGCTCAACCAACGCTATCTCTCCGAGTTCGACTACGATGACGGCTTGGTGCTGGTCACAAAGGGTGCATCCTACCTGATCACCGACTTCCGCTACGTCGAGGCGGCAAAGGCACAGGCAACCCCCGGGCTGACCGTTCTGACCCCCGATAAGGGACAGCTGCTCTGCATTGCGGGGTTGCTTGCAGATAACGGATGCAAGACCGTGCTGATCGAGGAGCAGGCTCTGTCCTATGCGGCATTCAATCGCTACACCGAGATCCTCAAGGATTACACCCTGACGGGCGGTGCGTCCGCGATCCTGACCGACCTGCGTCTGTACAAGGACGACAAGGAGCTTGAGACCATTGCACGCGCGCAGTCGATTACCGACGCGGCGTTCGCGCACATTTTGGAGTGGATCCAGCCCAATATGACCGAGATCGAGGTCGCGCTGGAGATCGAATTCTTCATGCGTCGCAACGGAGCCGACTCGTTGGCTTTTGACACCATCGCGGTATCGGGCTCCAACTCCTCTCGTCCCCACGGCGTACCGCGCCGCTGTCAGCTCGAAAAGGGCTTTTTGACCATGGACTTCGGCGCCAAGGTCGATGGCTACTGCTCGGATATGACGCGTACTGTGGTGCTGGGAAAAGCCGACGCCGAAATGAAAAAGCTGTATGAAACCGTTCTGCGCGCACAAAAGGCTTCCTTGGATGCCGCGGCAGAGGGTGTGAGCTGTGCTTCTCTTGACAAGGTCGCCCGCGACATCATCCACGGCGCAGGCTATGAGGGCTGCTTCGGTCACTCGTTGGGTCACGGTGTGGGTATGTTCATCCATGAGGAGCCTCGCCTGTCCTTCGCCGCCAAGCCCGAATCGGTTCTGTCGCGCGGACACGTGGTCACCTTTGAGCCCGGCATCTACATTGAGGGCAAATACGGCTGCCGCATCGAGGATATGGCTTGCATCCGTCCCGACGGAAGCTTCTTTGATTTCACTCGCAGTCCAAAAGAAATGATCGAGTTGTTCTGACCCGATCCACCGAAAGGATAGCCTATGCAACTTTTTTACGCAGCCGAGGAGGGCGGCACGACCATCAAGGTCCTGTGGGATCTTCGCTACTGGGTCATCACCACCTTTTCCCTCGACGAAAATGCGGCGGCATTCGTGATTCTCGGAGCCGCTCTGCTCTGCATCTTCCTTCCCTATCTGATCGGCAGTATCAACCCTGCCATCCTGATCTCCAAAACCTTTTACCATGACGACATCCGCACACACGGAAGCGGAAACGCGGGAACCACCAATATGCTTCGTACCTACGGCAAGAGGGCGGCGGTTGCGACCGTGATCCTCGATTTCGGAAAGGCGATCCTCGCAACGCTTCTCGGCAGATTGCTCCTGGGCGACGTGGGGCAGGCTCTTGCAGGCTTCTTTGTCGGCTTTGGACATATGTTCCCGCTCTATTACAAGTTCCGAGGCGGCAAGGGCGTGGCTTGCTATGCCATGGTGGCTCTTGTCATTAGTCCTCTGACCTTCCTTGGAATTCTGATGACCTTCCTGGTGGTGCTGATCGGAACACGCTACGTCTCGCTGGCTTCGATCATGGCGGCACTGATGTTCCCGCTGTTTATGAACGCCTTTGCGTCGCACCATGCGCTTGCGGTTGCCATGGCGGTCTTTGCCGCATGCTTTGTCATCTTCATGCACCGCGAAAACATCAAGAGGATCCGAAACAACGAGGAATCCAAGCTCGATTTCTCACAATTCTCGATCAAGCGCAAGAAAAAGCATCGGGATACGTCCGAAACGGAGGACGAAACCGATGAATGAGTCCTGTCAATTGCCAACCTGCCGCATGGCAGAGCTGATCGCGCTGTCGGCAGGCTCCGAGTGCCTAAAAAAAGCCGTGTTCTCCAAGCCTGCGGACAAAGCCGTTCTGCGCGTTGTCATCACGCTCCGCCGCGTGGGCGGCAGAGTAGCGGCACAAGCCGAGACCCTCAAGACCGACAACAAGGCATTGCATGAGAATATTTCTCCCGAAGACCGCGCACGCTTTGAGGAGCTGTGTCAAGGCTTCGGGCAGGTCAATCTGATCACGACTGCGGGGAGCTGTGAGCTGAGATGCTCCAAGTCGGGCAAGCAGACGCTCCTCGGCGGTGACGCACTCCTGCGCAAGCTAAAGGCAGGAGAGGCTCCCGAGGTTGAGGTCGGTGCCAACAACCGCCGCAAGCAGTATATTTTGGACGGCAATGAGCCCTTTTTGCGTCTGTTGGACGTCAGTGACGAAAATGGACGCATTCGGGACAAGAAACAGTCCAAATTCCGTCAGATCAATCGCTTTTTGGAGCTGACCCGTGACTGTCTTGCACAGCTTCCCGAGTCGGGCGTCCTTCGCATCTGCGATCTCTGCTGCGGAAAAAGCTATCTTTCCTTTGCGGCATATCATTATTTTGCAAACGTGCTGGGGAGACAGGTGCGTATGACGGGTGTGGATCTGAAGCCCGACGTAGTGGCATACTGCAACGAG
>JAZOPW010000358.1:0-2200 GCA_045655785.1 Eubacteriales bacterium | reverse complement strand
ATGACACTGACACGCTACGTCAGATGATTGCGATCTCTATGGCACAAATGGTTTCATCGGTATTTACCATTGTTTCGGTGTTTGTCAGTATGCTCTATATCAGCGTATGGCTGACACTCGTTGCCGTTGTCGTACTCTTTTTGATTTTACAGCTTGTAAAGGTGATCACCCGTAAGATCGGCGTGTTCTTCATGATGCAACAGAAAAACCTTGCCGACGTTAACGGCTACGTGGAGGAAATGGTAAACGGACAAAAGGTTATCAAAGTATTTTGCCACGAAGAAAAAGCAAAGGAAGAACTGCGTGAGAAAAACAAGGCTTGGGCCGAAAGTGCTGCAAGCGCAAACGGCTATGCCCATTCCATGATGCCAATGATGAATGCGCTCGGATACGTGCAGTACATCATCATTGCTCTCCTTGGTGCATATATGGCTATTGCAGGGGTAACAAACCTCGGTCTTACGGGAACGGGCGTGCTGACTCTCGGTATGATCGCCTCATTCCTTACACTGTCAAGAAACTTTACAAGTCCCGTTTCGCAGATATCCAATCAGTTCAATTCTATCGTCACAGCTCTTGCGGGTGCTTCCCGTATCTTTGCGTTTATGGATGAAGAACCCGAAACGGATGAGGGCTATGTAACCCTTGTTCATGCCAAAGAAGAAAACGGTGTTTTGTGTGAATCTGAAACCAAAACCGGAATGTGGGCATGGAAGCATCCTCATCACGACGGAACGGTAACGTATACAAAACTCAAAGGCAGAGTCGTTCTTGATGGTGTGGATTTTGGATACGTTCCGGAAAAGCAAGTGCTTCACGATATTTCTCTCTATGCCGAACCCGGGCAGAAAATCGCCTTTGTCGGCGCAACCGGTGCGGGTAAAACCACAATCACCAATCTGATCAACCGTTTTTACGATATTGCCGACGGTAAAATCCGCTATGACGGAATCAATATTAACAAGATCAAAAAAGCTGATCTTCGCCGTTCTCTCGGCGTGGTTCTTCAGGACGTCAACCTGTTCACAGGAACGGTTATGGAAAATCTGCGGTACGGCAATCCCGATGCAACTGACGAGGAATGTATCGCCGCCGCAAAGCTTGCGAACGCAGACGGATTTATTCGTATGCTCCCCCAAGGATACAACACCGTACTCAAAGGTGACGGCAGCGGACTTTCCCAAGGTCAAAGGCAGCTTATCTCCATTGCTCGTGCTGCTGTTTCCGATCCGCCCGTAATGATTCTCGATGAGGCGACGTCCTCCATTGATACTCGTACCGAAGCACTTGTACAGGACGGTATGGATAAGCTGATGAAGGGCAGGACCGTATTTGTCATCGCACACAGACTTTCTACCGTTCAGAATTCCGACGTGATCATGGTGCTTGACCATGGACACATCATTGAACGAGGAAATCACGATAAACTGATAGCCGAAAAAGGAACATATTATCAGCTTTATACGGGCGCTTTTGAACTCGAATAACGTAGAGGTGATTTTATAAACTATTTACTCTGCGCTTCTTGAAAATTACGGCATAATAATATATAATATTCTCGTCAGCGTGGCAACACTATGGCAACAAAAAATCTGATAGTCCATACTTTATGAATAATACAGATGTATGAGATAACACGAGCTAAACCGCCTATACAAAATTGTTTAGGTTGTCTTTTTCGGGAGCGAGTGGGAATGATTTCTATTAAAAAAGCGAAA
The DNA here is from genome assembly GCA_045655785.1 of Eubacteriales bacterium. GTDB lineage: Bacteria > Bacillota > Clostridia > Oscillospirales > CAG-272 > UMGS1865. The sequence goes on along the minus strand of JAZOPW010000358.1, from coordinate 482 downwards.
ATTAAATAGCCTCTTCGGAGCAAATTTACGCAGTCTCATCATTGATTTGGTGAGGCTGCTTTTTTCATGCCCATTTCAAAAATTTTTCGTGCCGTCTTCCCAAGCTCTTGCCTTGTATAGCTCTTTCATTCACTGCTGGTTTTATGCCACATAAATTGCAAATAATGCATTACCGTGTCGTTACGGATGTAAGCCACATAAACCCTTGAAACGCGATAAAATGTGTGATAAGTCATTGAAAAAGTGTCGCTTCACGTGACGTTTATACGGTGTGCGTGGCTATATGAAATGGCAAGATAAAACGTATCATAGTTAATGCTTGGCACTATTCGATGACACGTTTATAGACACGGGTATGAGGGCGGATTTTTTTTGAAAAAAAGGTAGGGGAATAGGGGCGACACAGGATACGCCACTTTGTACCAAAGCAGGATAATCACCATTGTTCGATAATACCAATTAAAAAAGTACAAACTTGGGTA
>JAZOPW010000357.1:0-5640 GCA_045655785.1 Eubacteriales bacterium | reverse complement strand
GGCTATCAAACGGCGTGCAACGCCGTGACCTCAAATACCTTTGTGTGCCCGAACTAACGAAAGCGGGCGACATCCATTTCCACGCCATCACGAACGGCAGCGCGCTGAAGCTTGACCCCGCGCGAAGCCCAAAAACAGGGCGGTTACTGAAGCACCACGGTGACCAGGTGTACAACCTGAAGGATTGGCATGCAGGCTTTAGCACGGCACAGCTTATCAGGCGGCGCAACGATGACGATGACCCACGGCTTGCCGTATCAAAGTACATCTTCAAGTACATGGGGAAGAACCTCGGCGCGAAGGTCGGCGGACGCTACGTGCTGACAGGGGGGAAACTTGCGCACCCCCTCTACGCCTACGGTGACGGGGTGGAGCAATTTGCGACCGCCGCCGAAAGCGACAGCTACAGCATCGAGCTTCCCGACGGGGGGAAGTACTGGGAGTATGACTTTTTGGGGAAGTTACCCAAGTGCCTACAGCATGATACGGAAACCCGAAAACCTGGTGACAGTTTAGGAATGTAAACCGAGGAGCAAAATTTTGAGAGCAAAATATCTTGACGAAAAGGAGATCGCCGCGCTGAAAGCGCGGTTTTCTCCCTATGAGTGGCTACCGTATGCGATCGGCATCGAAACTGGGTTGCGCGTCGGTGACGTCGCGCAACTCACTTGGCATGATTTGCAAGGGACACAGCTGTCCTTTGTAGCACAAAAGACAGGAAAGGCGGGGACAGCCTTTTTGACCGAGGAGACCGCGCACCGCCTTTGGCAGCTGCGACGCCGCGCCACGTCGCGCTGGATGTTTCCAGCGCCGACGGATGACAGCAAGCATATTTCGCGGCAAGTGCTTTGGAAACGTTTGAAAGCGGCTTGTCGCGCCTGCCGTATCAACCCCGACGGAATCAGCCCGCACAGCTTGCGCAAGGTGTACGGCGTGCGCGAGTATCGCGCACACGGCTTGAGCGCGGCACAGGCGGGGCTACAGCATACCGACATAGGCACAACTGAAATATACGCGCTTGCCGATTGGCTGACCGATGAAAACGCCGACAAGCCGCTTTTGCGCTCGGATATGGCTAGGATCCTGCGCTACGTTGCCGACTGGCTGGGGATCCCGAAAGATCATCCACCAAGGTAAATGAAATTTACGTATTGACAAGCCGTTGCGGATGTGCTAAAATAAAAGCGCAATACTACAAGAAAGGAGTTTCGCCCGCATTGGTGAAGCTTCGACCTTTGGTGTAACGAATTACCACAGCATCACCCCCCGCCGCGGCAAGGGAAGCCCCCAGCGCGCGATGCCGCCAATTATACAAAATGCAAATTTTGTATAGTTGGGGCGAGTGAACTACGCTTGTTCTTACACAAGAGAAACAATAATTGAAAATATATAATATATTCAATATGCTTTTCGATATCACTCTGTGTCGCAGATTCGCGGAAAGAAACTGATACGTTCTTCGTCCGAACAGTGAAAGGATCATCTACCGGTGCCAACGGTGTAGACGTTTCAGCAAGATCAGTAAAGCGAACATTCTCCAATGTCAACTCACCCCAATGCGTTCCGCTTTGTAAAGGTCCTACATCGGCATTGTACTTCAACATTCCTTTGAGATTTTCAAACAGACAGTTCTTAAAATGTATATCGGACGGACGGAAAGGATAATTTGTACTGGCAAAATACGATACAACACGTATGGTATCATGTCTGCCAGCCTCCCGTGGTAAATAATCGTTTTTCGCTTTTACTATCGTCATGCGATGAGGATAGTACCCGGGCCCATAGGCGTAGCAATCCTCCACGTGAATCCCGACACCGCCTATGCGGAATAAATTACAAGAGGTATTTAAGATACACCGTCTGACGGTCATATCCTGAATATTGATACCGGCAATACAATCATCTCCGGTTTTAAACAGACAATCCTCGATCAGCGCTTTCTCCGTGCAATGAAGATGGATTCCGTCAGAGCCGCCCAAGCAAGTCACACGTCTCATGATCAGATTTTTACAGTTATTTGCTTCATGCAAAAAGTTGCCGCTGTGTCTTGCAGTGTAGCCTTCAAAAAGAACATTTTCACAACAGCTTAAAAAGATAGCGTGCGGCCCCCGATATTCTTCTTCACCGTTGGCATCGTAGCTATATCTTGCAACTGTTTCGCCAGAAGCATTGGTGATTGCAACGATATCACCTTGCAGGTTCTTATAGAAATAATATGCGGTTCCGTTATGCTTGATTCCGCAAACAGTGCCATCCAGATCATAGAGATACTCATTAGTGTACTTAGGACAATTGCAAATATCGGTTACGATTTCTTTAACAATGTTCGTGCCGTCAAGGATGTATTCATGAATCTCGCTGCTCGTGGTCTTCTTGATACGAATGCCATCATTGTTGTACTTGTAAGTATTCGCACCGTATTGCTTAAGCTGTCTGCCCTTTTCCCAAGCTGCAGAAGTTCCAAGATAATTGGTCGGGTTGCCGTTGGCATCATTATATCATATTCGTTACTTTTTGTCAAGTAAAATCCCCAGCGCAGAACCAAAATGGAACCAAAATGGAACTAAAGTAAAATGCGCCCACGTCACAGGATTCTTCCATGACGTGGGCGTTTTTGTTGAACACACAGGAACAGCACCTGTGTTCATGGATTTAAAAATCAACGGTGGTCGGATCTACGGGGAGTCCGGTCTCGATCGAACGGTAAATCGCACGAACAAGACGAAGTGACAGGTATCCTTCTTCAAGTGTGGTAATGGGGTCCTTTCCCTGCTCTATGCATGACGCAAAATGATCGTACATCGTTTCACATGCTTTCGCTTCAACCGTCTGAAGCGCACCGTTTTCTACGCTGCCCAATCCTATCTGATAGTGCGGATCGGAAGATGCGGTTCTGCAAACGATCAATCCATCCTCTCCCGAAATCGAAATGCCTTCTCCATAAAGGAATTTATAAGAAGCCCAGTTGATGGAGAAATTGACGATCACACCTGAATCAAACTCAATTACTGCGTGCACGCACGCCTCTGCATCCAGGCGCTTCGGTACATGAACTGCCGATGCATAAACCTTTACAGGCTCCCCAAAATACCAGCGCAGCAAATCCAATCTGTGTACTCCACTGCCGATTACAGCACCTCCGCCAACCATGTCTGCATTTCTCCACCAAGATGTTGGAGCAGGATTGAAGTTTTGGTAATGGTCGATTCTCGCGCTGACAAGACGTCCAAGCACTCCCTCGTCCAGCTTTTGCTTGATCTCGGCATGGACAGGATAAAATCGCTGACAAAAACCGATCATTCCAACTGTTCCCGCCTCTTTTGCAGCGTCCATAATTACTCTTGCTTCGCGGAGATCGCGCGAAATCGGCTTTTCAATCAGGGCATGCTTTCCTGCACGAAATGCAGCAACACAGTGTTCCTCATGCAAATGGTGTGGAGTTGCAATCAAAACAGCATCGATAGAAGGATCTGCAAGCAGCTTTCTGTAATCGTTGTAATATTCGTCAATTCCGCATTTTTTTGCCAAGGAATCGTCATCAAAAATATCTGCGGCAGCCTTGACAAAAAACTTTCCATTCTTCCTAAGCTGTCCAAGATGTAAATGAGATCTTGCGATGCCACCAAGTCCAATAATACCAAGATTGATCATGATCTGTTTCCTCCTTATTTGCATCCAACCACAATCAGAATGCAGTCGTCAGTTGCGAGAAATCCGTGGGAATGTCCGACCTTACAAAGTGAGATGTCTCCTGCCTTCATTTCAAATTCCTTGCCGTCAAAGGTGAGGATTCCTTTTCCGGAGGACAGATAGTAAGCTTCCTCATAGGTGTTGTGCTCATGTACGCCGATCGAAACACCCGCAGCCATATAGTCCGAATGCATAAAGCGCAACGACTCGCTTCCGAAGCCGTCTAAAAGAGATTTGCACATTAATACACCTTCGCCGTCGTGACATTTCTCAAATGCGCCCGGCACAATATCTTTATTTTTTCTGATTTCCATGATAAGTTCCTCCTTTATATTGACAAAATACATTTTTGTGATATAATAAATTTATCACAATTCTATTTTAACAAATAAATTACTGCATTTCAACACCCAATATGTGATATTTGATGCAAAAATGTGATATAAGAACAGATTGTAAGCAGAGGAGGAGTTAAATGTTTTCCTTTATCCCACCGTTTCATGAATTTGAAGACAGAGAACTGTTACATTCCCTTCCTGTTGTATTTCAGATCTTTCATTCTACAGCCTCTACACCATCATATCGCTCGGTTGCCGAAGAAAGATCGAATGAAACGCACTGCATTTTTCACTATACGGTTCGAGGACAAGGAGAAGCAGTGTATCAGGGGCAGACTTATTCAACGTCAGCCGGACAGGGCTTTTTTAACATCATAAATGAGCCTCTTTCGGGATACGGCTATCCAGACGGAGGTACCGAGCCATGGGAGTTTGTGGTGGTCTGTTTTCGTGGCGGAAACACACGCGAAATTGTGAAAGAGCTGATGGAAAAAAGTGTAATTTATGATCTTTCGGAACAAAACACAAGCTTTTGCCACCTTTGTAAGGAGTTACTTCGCGGACCTTCTCTGCGTAGCGGATTGATCACCTTTCTGACTGATCTGATTGCCTTGATCGCAAGCACTCCCACACAGCAAAACCCGACTGTCGAGAAATTTGAAGAAATTGTCAAACGAGACCTGTTGATCAATCCCACCATTGCAACAATTGCATCCGAAATGCAACTTTCACGCGAGCATTTACAAAGAGAATACGTTGCGCTGACTGGGATCTCCCCTGCAAAATATCTGCGCGGAAGACGGTTTGAGCGACTTTGCGATCTTTTGTCCTCCGAATTATCCGAGGAACAGGTTGCCGATATGATGAACTTCCCTTCTGTTGCGGGAATGCGCGTTTTTTTCAAGCAAATGGCTGGCATTTCACCTCGTCAATATCGTTTGAGGGGTTATTTTTCGATATAAACAACAAAAAGGTTCAAAGCATTACGCCTTGAACCTTTTGTTGTATTGAACTCAATTACTTGCCTGCAGTCATCTTTGCGATTTCTTCAGCAAAGTTCTCTTCTCTCTTTTGGATTCCTTCGCCCTTTTCGAAACGATAGAAATCAACGATCTCGATGTTGCCGCCAAGCTCTTTTGCAGTAGCCTTTACATACTGACCAACCTTCATGTCCTCGTCTTTTACGTAAGTCATGTCAACCAGGCAGTTGTTATCGTAGAACTTGGAGATTCTACCCATAACCATCTTTTCCTTGATTGCATCGGGCTTCTTTGCATTTGCGGGATCGTTTGCGATCTGTGCCAACAGAATGCTCTTCTCCTCTTCAATCACAGATGCAGGAACCTGCTCGCGATTGAGGTAAGGAGTAGGATATGCACCGATCTGCAGTGCAATGTTCTTTGCAAATGCAGCGAATTCGGGTTTATCCTCAACGTCAGTCTCGAACTTTGCAACAACGCCGATCGAGCCTGTGCCGTGGATATAGGTGCTGGTTGCGCCGTCAACTACTACAAAGCGGCGAATGGTCAGCTTCTCACCAATCTTGAAGATCATTTCCTTAACCTTCTCTTCAACGGTCATTTCAGCGTCGAACTTGCAAGCCAACAGAGCC
>JAZOPW010000356.1:0-4039 GCA_045655785.1 Eubacteriales bacterium | reverse complement strand
AGCACCGGTTTTGATTGCTCTGCTGACGGAAGCTTCATCAATGACCGTAAGCAATTCATCAAGACTTCCTTTTATCGGGGTTGTATCATAATAAAACTGAAAAAGATCAGAAGGCTCCCAATTAAGAATTTCATTTTTGCCCGACAGGAACCCGCAAAGCAACTCTCTGTGAGGCAAACTGTCGAGCGTTACATTGTAGGCTTGAATATCCGAATAGGACAGTTGATCCAATATTACGACAATGTCAATATCACTTGTTTCGGTTGCTTCACCGCGACCATAACTCCCCTGCAAGCCAACAAACCACACGCGATTTTCGAATTTATGATTTAGCCTTTGCAAAAAGTCATTCATCCAAGCAGTAATATCAATCATCCTGATCACCTCGTCAAATTCTTATTTATCGGTGAGTTAATTATATCATACTATCGCAAATAAATCAAGGCGTGAGGCTTGTATATCGTCAAAAGTGAAGTTGCGGCAAGCCGCAGTGAAGTTATGCCTTACGGCATAGTGAAGTTGCACCGTCGGAGCAGTGAAGTTAAGCGTTCCGCATCCTATCGCGCGAAGCGCACTTCACGAGGCGTAGCCTCGTTTCACTTGCGAAGCATACTTCACGTTCCGCTTGCGGAACACTTAGTTCAAAAAACGCACCTTTGTCTTGGTAGACAAAAGTGCGTTTTTTGTTGGCGGAGAAGGTGGGATTTGAACCCACGCGACGCGTTAACGCCCTACGAGATTTCGAGTCACGCCTCTTCGACCACTTGAGTACTTCTCCGTATATTCAGTTTCTTACAACGCTATATATTATAACACAACTCAAAAGAAAATGCAATAGGTTTTTGAAAAATTTTAATTGAAAATAAATGAACAAATGATCGCTTTGTTCAAAAAAAATTCACACATAAGCGGTTATTTTGTGATATAATGTTGATGTTGTAAAAAACATAATACGGATACCATTTTTTATACCCGGAGGTTCTTCATGGCAGATATGAAAATGCTTGCGATCGATCTTGGCGCATCCAGTGGGCGCGGGATCGTCGGCTCCTTTGACGGAGAACGCCTTTCATTGCACGAAAATCACCGCTTTTCCAATGATCCTGTCATTGTCAATGGCAGAATGTATTGGGATATCTTGCGGATCTTTTATGAAATCAAACAGTCGATCACCAAAACCGTTCTGGATGGTGATCAGATCCGTTCTATTGGCATCGACACTTGGGGCGTTGACTATGCCTTGCTTGACCGAAACGGAAAAATGCTTGCCAATCCCACACACTACCGTGATGTGAGAACCGTAGGAATCCCCGAGGCGGTATCCAAGACGTTACCCTTGGATACGCTTTATCAAACCGCCGGGATCCAAACCATGAATTTCAATACCATTTTCCAATTGGCGGCAGATCTTTGCGAGGATCCGATGATCTTTGAAAAAGCAAGCCGAATGCTGAATATCCCCGATCTGCTGAACTATTTCCTCACGGGAAAAATGGCGAATGAATATACCATTCTTTCAACAGGCGCCCTGTTGGACGCGAAAAAGAGAGACTATGCATTTGATCTCTTGGACAAGCTGGGGATCCCGCGTCACCTGTTCGGCTCAATTGTAAATCCCGGGCATCGTCTTGGAAAGCTGTTGCCGCAGGTGCTGGAGGAGACGGGTAAGACCGATGCCGAAGTCGTAACCGTTGCGTCGCACGATACTGCAAGTGCTGTGATCGCTGTGCCGACCCAGGAGGATGATTTTATCTATATCAGCAGCGGTACGTGGTCCTTGATGGGAACCGAATTGAAGGCTCCATTGATCAACGCCGATTCTCAACGTCTGAATCTGACCAACGAGGGCGGGGCAATGGGTACCATTCGTTTCCTGAAAAATATTATGGGGCTTTGGTTGATTCAGGAGTCTCGCCGTCAATGGAAGCGCGAGGGCAATGAATACAGCTTTGCGCAAATGGAAGCTTGGGCAAGGGAATGCAAGCCCTTCCGTAGCCTGATCAATCCCGATGATCCTTCCTTTGCGACTCCCGGTAATATGCCGGAGAAGATTCGCGAATACTGTCGCCGCACCAATCAGCCTGTTCCCGAGACGGTTGGTGAGGTCGTAAGATGTATCTATGAGAGCTTGGCATTGAAATACCGCAATACGGCGTCTTCGATTGAAGAGCTTATGGGAAGAAAAGCCAAGGTCATCCATGTTGTGGGTGGCGGTACAAAGGACCGTTTCCTCAGCCAGATGACAGCAGACGCTTGCGGTATCCCTGTTGCCGCAGGACCCGAAGAGGCAACCGCCATCGGTAACCTAATGATGCAAGCAATTGCCGCCCACGAGGTGGCAGATATGAAGGAGGCTCGGCAGGTCGTTGCCGCATCCTTTGAACTGAAGCGTTATGAGCCTTCCCCCGACCGCGATATGTGGGATGAGGCGTACGCTCGCTTTTGTGCACTCAACTGACGAAAAATTACCTGTCAGGTCGGCGTCACAAGGGTGATCAGCCGATAATTAGGGGATATAAATGAAAAACAATTATTTTGGGAGGCTATTATGAAAAACAATCAGTGCGGAGAACTCATTGTTATCGGTATGAAGGGCTGTGAGAAATTCACAGAGCAGGTCGATAACTATTTGAAAGACTGGCGCAGACGCGGCAGCGGTGAGGATAAGAGCTTTGCGATCATTGCCGATTGTCCCCGTTTTGGCTCGGGCGAAGGCAAGGGTATCCTTCATGAGTCAATGCGCGGTAAGGATGTTTACATCATTTGCGATGTGTTCAATTATGGTGTGACGTATCAGATGTACGGCATGAAGGTTCCGATGAGCCCGGACGATCACTTTGCGGATCTGAAGCGTATCATTGCTGCAATCGGCGGTAAGGCAAGACGCATCACCGTGATCATGCCCATGCTCTATGAGGGCAGACAGCACAAAAAGTCCAGCCGAGAGTCCTTGGACTGCGCTCTGATGCTTCAGGAATTGGTATCCATGGGAGTTTCCAATATTCTGACCTTTGATGCACATGATTCCCGTATTTCCAACGCAATCCCGCTTTCCGGATTTGATAACGTGCAGCCCACGTATCAAATGATAAAGGCGATGGTTCGTGCGATCCCTGACGTGCAGATCGATAAGGATCATATGACCATTATCTCGCCCGACGAGGGTGCTATGTCGCGTTGCATGTATTACAGCTCGGTGTTGGGTCTTGACATCGGTATGTTCTATAAGAGACGCAACTATTCGATCGTGATCAACGGAAGAAACCCCATTGAGGCACACGAATATCTCGGACAGGATCTGCACGGCAAGGATGCAATCATTGTCGATGATATGATCTCTTCCGGTGAATCCATGCTTGACGTTTGTAAGCAATTGAAGGAAAAGGGCGCGAACCGTGTGTTCTGCTTTGCTACCTTTGGCTTGTTTACCGACGGCTTCGATAAGTTTGATCAGTGCTACAAGGAGGGGGTGTTTGATAAGGTGTTTACCACCAACCTCATCTACCGCCGTCCCGAGCTGCTTGCAAAGCCTTGGTTTACTGAGGTTAATATGTGTAAGTATGTTGCTTATCTTGTGGATACCTTGAACAATGATGCCACGATCAGCTCCTTGCTCAACCCTGTCAAGCGCATCCAAACCCTGATGGACAAGCATCGCAGTGAGCTTGCCTCGCAGATGAAGATTGATTTTGAAGAAAACTGATTTTTGATCCCAATAAAAGCCCCGATTTTGAAACATGAAGCGCGAACAGAGTGCATTCGCTTTTCGTTTCAGAATCGGGGTCTTTCTGTATGAACTGTGAATAACGGGTAAATTTATTCTTTTTTCCTGTTTTTGCGAAAGAATGGTTGCATTTCTGTCAAAAATATGATAAAATATATCTTTGATAGGGAAGGTGGCTTTCGACGCCGTCGGTCTATCTTAAATATGAAAGAAAGGAACAGGTTGATTCAGTATGAATTCGATGAAGGATTACCGCTATTTATTAACAAGCCTTGATAAAATTCTGGATTATAGCTTGAATTTTTTGGTTACCTA
>JAZOPW010000355.1:0-2150 GCA_045655785.1 Eubacteriales bacterium | reverse complement strand
ATGCGATTGGTAGAGCGGGGCAGGCTTTGCTTGGAGGATCCCGTTTCAAAATATCTCCCTGCTTTTGGGGATTTAACGGTTCGGCAGGCAGACGGTACGGTGGTTCCCGCAAAAACGCCTTTGACCGTTGCGCATTTGTTTACCATGACAAGCGGGATCGGCTCCGATACGCACCAATCACAAGTTGTTCAGAATGCCATTGCGTTGGAGGGCGCGTCTACTCGGGAGATCGTTGATTCCTTTGCCAAGGTTCCCTTGTGCTTTGAGCCCGGAACGCACTATCGCTATGGATATTCTCACGATGTTTTGGCCGCTGTGGTCGAGCAAGTGAGCGAAATGAGATTTTCGGAATATATCAAGCGTGAGATTCTGGATCCATTGGAAATGCATGATACCGGATTCCGCCCCAACGAGGATCAGAAAAAACGATTTGCCGCAATGTATCGGTATTGTGTAGCCGATGGTACGTCTGTTTCCAAACCTACGGTAAATGAGTTTGCCTTCACTCCAAATTATGACAGCGGCGGCGCGGGCTTATTCAGTTGCGCAGGGGATTATATCAAATTTGTGGCAGCACTTTCAAACAACGGCGTTGCCAATAACGGATATCGCCTGCTTATGCCCGAAACGATCGCGAAAATGGAGCAAAATCGATTGAACGATACCGCTCTTGGGGATTTTGTTACGGGGAGATTGCATGGCTACGGATGGGGGCTCTGCGGCAGAGTACATATCAATCCCGTTTATTCGCTGTCAAGATCTCCCATTGGAGAATTTGGCTGGGATGGAGCCGGCGGATGCTTTGCCATGGTAGATCGGAAGAACCGTTTGGGGATTTTCTACGGAATGCAGGTTCGGGCGTGCAGTTATTCCTATATCATCTTGCAGCCGTTGATTCGCTCCATGGTTTACAAAGCGCTTGAAATTGAATGACGTATATAGAAAACGAGGAAATAAAATGCAACAATCAGATAGAGAAAATGTAAAATTGATTGACAGTAAGGTGGTGCGATGGGAGCTTCCCACTTGGATGGTTCAAGGGGAATTTTCATCCGATGATTCACAGTATCGGCTTCTGACACTTGCAAGAGACGGTGTTTCTGTTTTTGAAATTCTGAAGAACAGCAACCGCACAATTACGGTCAATTTTGGGTCGGAAGGAAAATACTGTATTCGGCTGAATGCCAGATTTGATGCAGGTTTCAATCGGATAGAAGTGATCAACTACGGACACCATTACCAACTGCTGTTGAACGGAAAGCTGGCAGACGAGGATTGGCCCAGAGTTTCCATCGATATTGACGGAACGATCTGTTGTCAGAATCGCATAGATGCTTGCATACAGTCGGAGCTGCCCGATCCGATGATGCCTTTTGAGGTGGGACGGGTAATCACCATCGATCAAGTGCTTGAGGATGGCGAGAATTGCTATTTCGGAGATTGCATGCCCTTCTGGCATGACGGCGTTTATCATTTGTTCTATCTGTATGATAGGCGTAGACATGGAAGCAAATGCGGAATGTCCGGACACAGATGGGCGGACATTTCCACAACGGATCTGGTGCATTGGACACGGCGTCCCTTTGCGGTCAACATTGATCGGATCGAGGAGGCTACCTTTCGGACGGGATCGATTCTGTTCCATAATGGGAAATTTTATGCCTTTTACGTGACCTTGAGCAATGATGGTTCTCCCTCTCCCGTCACCTATTCCGTCAGCACGGATGGCATCCATTTTGAAAAGTCCCACCGCGGATTTTATCTGGATGAGAAGTATGAAAACGTAGGTCATCGGGATCCAAATGTTTTTGAAGATGAAAATGGTTTGTTGCATATGTTTTTGTCTACTAAGCTGCGTCATGCCGACGGATCGCGTCAAGGGTGTATTTTGCACTACACCGCGCAGGACGTGGATTCCTGGGTGATGGATGAAAAGCCCTTTTTGATGATCGATATGGACGAATATCCCGAATGCTCGGATTATTTTTTCTGGAACGGAAAATATTATTTTTCCTATTGCATTCATTCGGTGTCTCACTACATGGTGTCGGATCAACCCTTTTCGGGATTTGAATATCACGCGGATCAGCTATTGGGGGGCAACGGCTTTGTGGTGCCCAAAAGCGCCTGGTTCCATGGGCGCAGGGTTG
>JAZOPW010000354.1:0-3698 GCA_045655785.1 Eubacteriales bacterium | reverse complement strand
TTCGGCGCAAAGGTATATAAAATTGCCAGGGTCGGAAACACCCGTCTGACGTATATGAAGATCACGTCGGGCACTCTTCTGGCACGCGATGAAATAATTTATATATCACTTGACGGACGAAGAGTGTCCGAAAAGGTTGGGCAGATCCGCTTATATTCCGGTGAAAAGTTCGACCAGACCGAAAAAGCTGCTTCCGGAGAGATCTGCGCGGTCATCGGTCTTTCCTCCACCTACGTCGGTCAGGGGCTGGGGCTGGAAACCGACACCTGTAAGCCCGTGCTCGAGCCCGTCCTTTCCTATCGTATCCTGCTCCCAACCGAATGTGATCCTGTTCTTTACTTTCCGAAATTGAAGGAGCTGGAGGAGGAGGATCCTTCCCTGCACCTTGTCTGGAACGGGGAGCTGAGACAGATCGAGGCAAGACTGATGGGCGACATTCAAATCGACCTGCTCAAGCGGCTGATTCTCGAACGATTTGCGATCAGCTGTGAATTTGACACGGGAAAGATCCTCTACCGCGAAAAGATCGCGCAAAAAACGATTGGCGTCGGTCATTTTGAGCCCCTGCGGCACTATGCCGAGGTACAGCTTCTGATGGAGCCTCAGCCCAAGGGAACGGGATTGATCTTTGATACCCGTCTGCCCGAAAACTCGCTCGATCTCAATTGGCAGAGACTGATTCTTTCGCACCTTTATGAAAAAAGCCACCGCGGTGTTCTGATCGGGGCGGCTCTGACCGATACCAAGATCACGTTGGTGGCAGGACGTGCGCACCTGAAGCACACCGAGGGCGGCGATTTTCGCGAGGCGACTCTTCGTGCGGTGCGTCAAGGCTTGATGAAGGCAGGCTGTATTCTGTTGGAGCCCTATTATCAATTCCGCTTGGAGACTCCGGGCGCGTTTGTGGGACGCGCCATGGCGGATCTGCAGGCAAGAGCGGCGGAATTCGAGGTCGAATCCTCCGACGAAGCCATCACCGTCATCCGCGGCAGAGCACCTGTCGCATGCCTGCACGACTATCCGCGCGAGCTGATCTCCTATACACGCGGGCAAGGCAGACTGTTTTGCAGCTTTGACGGCTACGAGCCATGTCACGATCCCGAAAAGGTGGTACAGACGTGCGCCTATGACCCCGAGGCAGATCCCGAAAACACACCGCACTCGGTATTCTGTGCGCACGGTGCAGGATTTATCGTTCCTTGGAATGAAGTGGATGGATACAAGCATCTTGACGCCAACATTTCGCTCATGTCAAGCACCGAGACGATCATTCCCCGTGCCTCGGGGCTTGCCAAAAAATATGACCTGAGCGATGAAGAATTGGAAGCGATCATGCTGCGCGAATTTGGTCCGATCAAGCGCCGCAAATACAGCGAGCCCAAACAAATATCGGCAGACAAAAAGGAAAAAGGACACGCAAAAAGAAAGCCGCTATCTACAAAGCGGATGGTCATTATCGACGGCTACAACGTCATTTACGCATGGAACAGCCTCAAGGAAATTGCCGAATTCAGCCTTGAAAAAGCCCGCGAGACCCTGATGGATATTTTGAGCAACTACGTGGCGTTTACCAAGACCGAGCTGACACTGGTGTTTGATGCGTATCTGGTAAAGGACGGCACGGGCTCGGATTTTGTGCATGACGGCTACCGTGTCGTATATACCAAGCAGGATCAGACAGCCGATGCCTATATCGAGCGAATGATGCATGAGCTGGGTCCCAACTATCACATTCAGGTGGTAACAGGAGACAAGCTGGTACAATACTCGGCTGTCCATGCGGGAATCCTGCGCTTGACCGCAAAGGAATTCGAGGATGAGGTCACGTCTGTCGGAAATGAGATCACCGAATTTGTCCGTAAGCTTGCAGAAATGCAAAAATAGAGAGTTTCTTTCAATTAAAAAGAATTTTTTAAAAGCATTGACATTTTTATTAAGCTGTGATAAAATAGAAATATCAACTAAAAAAAGGAGAACGATTATGAAAAAAGCACTTCGAATCCTTTGCCTGCTGCTCACACTTGGCATGTTGTTTGTAACAGTTGCCTGCGACAGCGGTAAAAAGCCTTCCGATGACGTTACCGAACCCACCGATGACGCCACCACAACAGAAGAACCCTCCGAAACCATCGATCCCACCCAGCCCCATGACCTGAAGCTGACCTGGCATCACGGTATCATCGGCTCTTCCTCGCACAAGACCTCCGCGCTCAAGATCCTCGACGGTGAGAAAAATTACTCCTACACCGATATTTTCTGCATTGAAAAAGCAGGAACCACCATTCAATTTGTGGACGATGACGCCTATGCAGGCGACAACAAGGGAAAAGCAGGCTATGATACGCTGGTGCTTTCCACTTGGGTCGAGAAGGACGGCAATTGGGTGATCGACCGCTTCGGTCCCAGCTACGCCAGCTCCTCTACCGCAAAATCCGCGATCGTCAAGTACGGTGAAAACGGATCCATCATTTATACTTATACCACCACCAGCGATAACGAGTATCTCCGCATTTGCTATCACTCGGGCGAGACCGAGGATTTCAAACCCACTCAGCACATGAAGGTTACCGCGCAATATACCGGCGAGCCCGGAACGGCAATCGAGTTCCTGAAGGAAATCGCATGGATGAAGGACAGTCCTTATGAATCGATCCTGGAGGGCTTGGAGGTCACCGCACTGGGCGACAGCTACTTGGCTCCCAACTATGAGCCTTGGCTCAACCTGTTGGCAGAGAAATATCTGGTCAAGGTCAACAACTATGCGATCGGCGGCTCCACGGTTTCCACCGCCAAGTCGGCAACCGATACCTCCGGCCGTAATCCCATGGTCGAACGTTATCAGAGAATGGCAAAGTCCGATGATCCCGATATCGTCATCATTGAGGGCGGTCGAAACGACCACTCCATGGGAGCTAAGATCGGTGCAGTGGACAGCACCAATCCCAAGGAATTTTCGGGAGCGCTGAACATCATCATCGACGGCTTGCAGGAAAAATACCCCAACGCAATGTTCGTTTGCATCGGTCCTTGGAACTTCCCCGACAACGGGAACAATTCCCTTTCCTACAAGGCATTCGCAGACGGTATGGCGGCTGTTGCCAAGGCACAGGGCATTTACTTCATCGATTCCTCTAACGTAGAGGTAATGGGTGTTGACATGAGAAATGCGGCATTCCGTATCAAGTACTGCAAAAACGAAAACGACGTCAGCCATTTGAATGCGGCAGGCATGAAGCTTGTATTCCCCAAATTTGAAAGCTATCTGGCTGATTTCTACGAAGACTTCTTAAGCAAAAAAGCAAATTAAACATGATAAGCGGTTGGTTCCCCAAATCGGTGAACCAACCGCCTTTTTTATGCCTTGTTCAGTTCCGTGAAAATAAAGTCATACAGGCGATCAAAGAAGTCGCCACTGTAGGAGGGAGCCTGCGAGAACGTGATCTCACAGCCCGCAATTTTCTCAATCTCGGCAACCACGCGATCATGTCCAAGCTTTTCGTCCAACAGATTCAACAGACGCATATCCTCCAAAGCCTGTGCAAAGACCTTTTGACGGATCGAAGGAATGACGCCGTCACCGTAAGGATAGACGCTGAAGGGATCTCCCGCAGGCCAGGAGCATTCTCCGTCGGTAGTCCTCCAGGGGTCGATGAGCTTTTCAGAGCGTGCGGTATAATAGAAGTTATAGCCCCACTGCA
>JAZOPW010000353.1:0-3351 GCA_045655785.1 Eubacteriales bacterium | reverse complement strand
AATGACATCATGGAGCTGCGCCGTCTGGAGGCAGATAGCGGTGATACCAACGACTATCTTTCGAGCATTACCGAGATCGAGCTTTACGTATCCAGCATTCAAGTACTACATAGCGGTCTGACAGGGGTGAAGGATCGTTTGAAAAGCCCTGCCTTTACCTCTCTTGCGAGTCTGATTACAGAGCTTGCGGAAAGCGAATATTACCGAATTTTGAATCAAAAGCTGGAAGAGCTGACCCAACGTGTTCGCGAAATCAAAAGTGTGACCATTGGCGTCAATCTCGACGCACAGCTTCGCCCGAGTGCGGCGGGAGTGCTTTCGATCAATGCGGAGCCCTTCAAGTCGGGAGACGTGTTGGATAAGATCCTGCGCTTGAATTTCAAGAACGACAATTATACCTGCATTGCCAACCTTGTTCCCTTCGGTAAAAAGCAATCGGAAAATCAAAAAATGGCACTTTCCTTGGCATTCAACAGCGCGATTAACGACGTATATAAGTCTTCCTTGCGCTCTTGGAAGAAGATCGTTCAAACCTATGTGTTGGAAAACACCGAGTTTTTGTTGAATCTAATGCCGGAATTTGAATTTTTGGTTCGCGGAACACAAATGCTGAAAAGACTGAAACAAAAGGGCTGTCCTCTGATCAATCCCGATATCAGACCCATGGAAGAAAAAGCCTTTGTTGCGAAGGATCTGTATAACCCCTGTGTCGCCTTGAAAATCGAGGACAGCATTGTTCCCAATGACGTGGTGTTTGATGAGAATGCAACAATCTATGTATTAACGGGTCCGAACCGAGGCGGTAAATCGGTGATTACCTGTGCCATCGGATTGGCACAAGTGATGCTGCAGCTTGGAATGTATGTACCTGCAAAAGAGGCAATCATTTCGCCTGTTGACGGGATTTATACCCACTTCCCGACCGGAGCCGAGGATACCATAGACAAAGGACGCTTGGGCGAGGAATGTGCGCGTCTTGGCGAGATTTTTGATTGCGTAACGGCTCATAGCCTTGTTTTGTTGGATGAATCTCTTTCTTCCACCGGTAGCTTTGAGGCGTCCTATATTGCGGCGGAGGTATTGAGCGGATTGGCACACGTTGGATGCAGATGCCTGTTCTCCACACACCTACATGAGCTTGCCGCCGAAATCGACAATCTCAATCGGCGCTCACTCGAAAACGGAGGAGTTGCCATTGATACCCTGGTTGCGGGTATCATAGGGGAAGGAAAACGCTCCTTTCGCATCACGCGTGCCAAGCCCGACGGAAAGAGCTACGCACGCGACATCGCACAGACCTACGGCTTGACCTATGAAACCATTATGCAGCGCGTAGAGGAATGTGAAAATAAATAACCCCCCGATAAAAACAGAATGGCTCACCAATTTGATGAACCATTCTGTTTTTGTATTTAATTTAATGTTACATCTGCGATCAAAGGAAGATGATCCGATGCGTTCACAGCACAGTGCCGTGAGATGATCTCATAATAAGGAATTTTCGCATCCCCTTTTGTATAGAGAATGTGGTCAATGCTTCTGGAAACAGCATACGAAAGTCCAACGCCCGTTGTCAAGGTAAGCATCGGTTTAGAATTTGATGTTGCATTGAAATCTCCTGTTGCAAAAATGGGAAGATCGTACTCTTCTTTCAGATTTTTCAACAGCGCAGTCATAATGTTTGCATCATTCTCGCGCCATTCATTGGCAGTCTTTCCTTCCGACTCATGCGCTGTAAAGTGGGTATTTGCAACAATGAAACGCTCATGTGTTTGCAGATCCTCAAATACAGCCCAAGCAACGATGCGGTAGCTGTAGTCGCTTGCAGATCCAATATGCTCACATCCCATATCAACAGCAGTCAAGCGAGACTTGTTATAAGCAATTTGTACACGCGCCGGTCTTCCGTCCTTGCGTTCGATCTCAAGAATGTCGTAAACATCTTCGATTGCCGGCGGTAGGATGCTGTCCCATTTTTCAAATACTTCCTGAAGACCGATGACATCGGGCTGATATTTTCGAATGAGGTTTTCTACGATCTCCAAACGGATTTCTTCTTCATACGGAATGGTAGTGCCGTTAGCTCCCCAGTTTTTTCCGCCGTTGAGGATATTGTATGACATGATTCTGTAAGAGCCCATTTTTTCCTTTACGGTTGAAGAGAGCGTTTGAACCTCCTTACTTGCGAGTGTATCCAGCTTTCCGTCTCCTGTCGTCAAAAAGGTTGAAAGTACATCCAGTGCCTTTTGAAGAGAAAAAATACCGCCGGAGGAGATCAACAACTTTTTGCCTTCAATATGAAAGGTGTATTCCATTTCCTTGGGGAAGTTCTTCGACTCGGAAAAAGCATCATATTCGTCGCGATCTACCTTGCCTAACAAGATTTCATATTCGGTTTCGGTTTTATCGTCAGAGATTGGTAGCACGTGTCCAAAGGTCTTTCCGATTGCACGTCTTAAACTGACGGCATATTCCTTCGCAAGCTTTTCACCGTAAACGATCGTGTATTTGCTGATGTCAACGCCACCGATTGTGATCAGCTTGTTGGAATAAGAATCCTTGCGCAAGAATATATTTGATTCCCATTTTAAAACGAGGTTTTTGCCGTTCTTTTGTATATTCGCTTCATTGGAAAGAATATCACGAAATTCGCGAAGCGCGGTTGTCAAAACACTCTCCTGATAAGCGGTGATAACGATATTGGAATCCGTGATCACAATCGCATAATCAAGATACTGAATTTGTGCAAGAACATTTTGTGCGTCAACACGCAAGCAATCTCCAACAATGATCTCCCCCTTGCTTTCCGTAGGCTTTCCCGATGGATTGCTATCAGCAAAGGTCAAGAAACGAACGCCAAGCAAAGTCTCCATATCGTCCTTGAGCTTGATCACTTCATCTATGATGCCTTGAGACACACCCTCAGGATATACGATCCTGGTATATGCTGCAGTACCGTTTTTCAACAAATCAACCTCGCGCGGCTTTTCAGGTGCCGTGGTAACACTTGTGGACTCCGTTGTTTCTGTATGGTCACTGTCAGGCGCTTGGCAAGCAGAAAACAGCATACAGGAGATTAGTAGCAGACAAAGTAATGTGACCCATCTTTTTTTCTGCATCGATTCAGACTCCTTTTCAGCCCAAAGTAATATCAATAAACACAGGCTTGTGGTCAGATCCATACAGGGATAGTTCACTTGTATCCTGGAAGCAGGCATTGACCGTACAGCCCTTGGTTGCAATCAGATCAATTTTGTTTGAAATATTAACTGCATTCTTCCAGCCCAAGCCGGTATAGATCTTATAATATGCAGAGCCCTGTTCATTCTTACAGTTCATATCGCCACCGAT
>JAZOPW010000352.1:0-2686 GCA_045655785.1 Eubacteriales bacterium | reverse complement strand
TCCGGTCTGAACCGAGGTTACAACCGATGCGAACTGCATATCAAGGATAACCAGCTCCTTGTTGAGGTACTCGGCAAGACCCTTTGCGATTTCAAGGTCGATACCGTAGAACTTACCGTTCTCGTCTACCATTTCGAAGGGAGCGAAGCCGGTGCTGGTTGCAACAACAAGCTGATCCTTGCTGGCATCAGCGGTGGTAGCGGCGGTGAACTTGTCGGGTGTGCCTTCACCAAAGTACTTGTCGCAGATTGCGTCAAAGGTACCGTCGTCCTGGATCTTCTTGAGATACTCGTTTACTTTTCCAAGCAGCTCGGTATCATCCTTTGCAACGGCAAAGGCATATTCCTCAACAGAGAGATGTCAATGACCTTTACACCGACCTTTCCGGCTCCGCAGGAAGCGAAGGATGCAACGGCAGTCACAAGCATAAGGGCAACAAGCAGGATACTAATCAATTTTTTCATTGTTTTTTCCTCCAATTGTGAATTTTTAATTGATTGCTTCCATATTATAACGCATAAATATGCATTTGTCAAGTAAAAAATGCAATGTTTTTTTGAATTTTATGAATTTTTTTATTTTTTATTCAAAAAGAATGAAAAAATTCAAATTCGTCTGACCTCCGTATGCAAGGCGCGGTGCGTTTGAAAGGCATCAAGCACCTCATCGACCTCTTTTGCACCTTCGGTTGTGAAAATAAAGTGTCGGTTTTTCACGTTGGCGCGCAAAAGCTGTTCCTCGCGGTCAGACATACAGGTGGGCAGGCTATTGTAGATCACGTTGCGATGCTCCCATTCCCGCAAAATGGGGAATGCCACACCGCGGCGGTCGCGCAGGAGGACACGGTCGGTGTCGCAGGTCTTGCAATCCGAGATCTCACGGATCACGCATTTTTCCAGCGTCATCAAGGGGATACGACCGTAAACAATCACGCCTGTATCACCGTCGATGTCACGGATCTGCGGCAGGGTCAGCTCGGGCGAGAGGATCGCGGAGCCGATGCCCATTTCCTCGGCACGTGTCACGCTTTCATTGTTGGTCAGATTCAGGCGATAATCTCCGATCGGTTGAAGTCCGAACCTCTTTACAAGCGCAAGATGACCGTAATTTCCGACCAGAGCATATCGAGCGCCTCGGTCAACCGCCGCTGCAAGCATCTGCTCGATTCGTTCGGAATCACTGTCAAAGATCACAGGCGGCAGAACCACACCATCTGCCTCGGAAGAAAAGCGGTCCAAGGGAAGATAGATACGGTCGAAATAATCCTTCGCATGGGGCGTGATCTGCTTTGCCGAGCGGAATCTTGCCGAGCGAATGCTGTGCCGCTTTTTTTGTGGCGTATTGGCAAGGTAGGCGGCTTTTGTGGGGGGATCGTGCTTTTCATTGCGCGTCTCCTCCAGAGCCTGCAGTGCGCGGCGGCGCAGATCGTTGAGGCGGGACACGGGGAGCATCAAGCCCTCTTCGATGTCGGCTGTAAAGCTTGCAACCTCAAATGCCGTTCCGCCGAATTTGGAGAGACTGCGCTCCAATGCCTCCCGTGTCAGAGGCGCATTGATGGCGGCTTGCGGAATGTCTCCGCATACGGTGACAGAATGCGTACCGTCCGAAAGCGAGAGCGTGATGGGAGAATCGGCTTTCATGGATAGCCTCAGAGAAAGTGGGATGCGTCGGGTCAAGCCCGAAAAGGGGGTCAGAGCGCGGCTGACCGATTTGTCGGCGTCCGAGCGAATTCCTAACATCGAGCGGTCGATCCGTTGGGTATAGTAGCCGTCTGTAAAGCCGCCGCGAGAGAAGGCGTTTGCAAGGGTCTGCATTTCGGCAGACGTTGCCGCACGGTTTTCGTCCAACAGGCGTCTCCAGATGCGTGCGGTGTCGCGGACGTACTCGGGAGCTTTCATCCTGCCCTCGATCTTGAGCGACGCCACACCCATGTCGATCAGTGTGGGAACGTGTGCGGCAAGCGAGAGATCCTTGAGCGAGAGGGGGTACATATTTTGTCCCTTTCCGCAGGCAAAGGGAAGTCGGCAGGGCTGTGCGCACTCGCCGCGGTTTCCGCTTCTTCCGCCCACCAAGGACGAGAACAGGCATTGCCCCGAATGGCTGACACAAAGCGCGCCGTGAATGAACAGTTCCACCTCGATCGGTGAGTTTTTCACAATTGCGGCAAGGTCCTGCTTTGAGGTCTCACGCGCGATGACCATGCGGGAAAATCCCATGTCGGCAAGTCTGTTTCCCATGTCGGCATTATGCCCTGACATTTGCGTGCTGGCATGAAGCTCGATAAAGGGGTAGGCTCTGTGAATGGCGGCGGCACCGCCAACGTCGGCAACGATCAAGGCGTCCACCCCTGCCTTTGCGGCGTCATATGCGGCGTCGAGAAATGCGGGAAGCTCACGGTCGGTGACCAACGTATTCAGTGTGAGGTAAACCTTTACACCAAACGCGTGCGCGCGCAAAACGGCGGAGCGCAATGCGTCTCCGCCGAAATTTTTTGCATTCATACGAGCGTTGAAGAGAGCCCCGCCCAGATAGACGGCATCGGCCCCGCCCTCAATTGCCGCGTCCAGGGCTTCGGGAGATCCGGCGGGGCAGAGCAGTTCGGGAAGCTTCTTCATGTGCTACTGATCAGATGTCGCTGAAGGTCAACAGATCGAACATGTTGCCTACGCGGTTTTTGTTTGCGGAC
>JAZOPW010000351.1:0-11831 GCA_045655785.1 Eubacteriales bacterium | reverse complement strand
CTCGGTAGTCAGCTCGAGGGAGAAACAAAATGCTACGGAATTGTCGCCAATATGGATTTCCTTCTCGTATGCACATATGAGGAAAACGGCGAGAACCCCGAACTCGTGATTTATAAGAAAAGATAGTCAAATTCCAATTTGTCGAGCCGAATAGGCGTTGAATGATGGTGTGATTTTGGTGCAAATTTGGTGCAACACTTTATCAAACGATACTCACGATATTCACGATATCGCACGAAAACACACGATAAATGCACGATATCACACGATATTTCACGTTATTCACGATATTGAACGGAGTTCTTAAAACTCCAAGAGATAATATACGCGGCTATATCGTTTTGTGCGAACATCATTTGCCGCTACAGCAATATCCGAAGTCGAAAGACTTCGGATATTGTTTTACTTTGATGTAACAAGTGAAAGGTCGAAACCTCAAAAAATGCTCTGCTTCGGCAGAGTTTTTTGTTTTTATGCGGACAGTCGAGGACGCCTGTCCCTACAAGACATAGGGCGGTTCAATGATAAAAGTTGAGCCGTCCTATTTACTTTTTAGCTATTTTATGGTATAATTACAAAGAAGATGTATCTAATCGATAAACTTGAAATTTGACGAGGTGATTAAGGTGATAGATATCACTACTTGGATGAATGAATTTTTACAAAAGTTAAATCATAAATTTGAAAACCGTGTGTGGTTTGTTGGATTGCAGGGGAGTTACGGTCGCGGTGAAGCTCGTGACACGAGCGATATTGATATTGTCGTGATACTTGACGAGTTATCTGCCTCAGATATTCAAAAATACAATACAATGTTAGATACCCTTCCTCACAGAGCGTCGATCTGCGGTTTTCTTTCGGGAAGGGACGAACTTCTTAATTGGGAGCCCTCCGACCTTTTTCAGTTTTATTATGATACAACCCCGATAAAAGGAACCCTTGATGAATTGCTTGCGGTAATTGATGAAGCCGCTGTGGAGAGAGCGATCAAAATCGGGGCATGCAATATCTATCACGGATGTGTTCACAATATGCTCCATGAAAAAAGTGAAGATATTTTGCGGGGACTGTATAAATCCGCCTCTTTCGTTGTGCAGGCGATCGTCTTTCAGCAGACAAGAAAATACATCAAGCATCAAAAGGAATTGCTGTCGATTGCCTCTCCCGATGAACAGACTATCGTAAACACCTTTTTGAATTTGAAAAATGCTGGATCGGTTGATTTTATTCCAATGTCCGAAACATTATTTGCTTGGGCAAAGAAGTGGATTACTGAAAATAATTAAGCAAATTCCAATTTGTTGAATAGAACAGTGTTAAGTGTTGGTGTGATTTTGGTGCAACACTTTATGCGACGATAGGATTTATGCTTGGCATTGGCGTTGGTTTGTGCTACGCCGTTGCATTCGGTTCCTTCAAAAAAGATTGATACACCAAAATTTTATAATAAGAATTAGAATTGTTTTAAATAATAGGCAAAAAAAGAAGCTGTTCGACGCCTTTTTCCGTTATGGAATCGGCTCAAACAGCTCTTTTTTTGTATTTTTAGTGTTTTTAATATTCTTCCTCTATTTCAAAAACACGGCGTGTTGCCTCATCTGGATTCAGCTTGTCCACGGCATAGGCGTGACGCAAAAGATCGGCGGGAATATAATCGTCATATTTTTCAAACACAGGGATCTCGCTGTTGGAAACAAGCGATTCGGCATCCAATTGTTCGGCGCGCAATTCCTCTGCCAACCGCGAGATCAGCTCATAATCATTGCCTCGTGACATCTTGAAGGTAATGAAATAACATCCTTCATATTCCACGCCCGTAATCCCGAACGCGGTGGCATTTCGTGCGATCAGTCTACGCACAGTTCGGAAGGAACGTGTTCCAAGCCACGGAAACAGGCACCATGAATATCCGCCAAGATGCACCAGGGAATGCTCCAGCATCCCTGTATTGCGTGCCACGTGTCGCGCGACCTCCAATCGCTTTTGTGCATTTGGTTTGAGATATGGGTAGACAGTATCCTCCTCCAGCACGCGGCGCATCCGCTGTACGACCTTGGTATGCACTTCCCCAAAGTCCCCGGGCCAGGAGACCTCCATCTTCCCTTCCACGCTCTTGACGTAGATCAGCTTATGCTGAATATCCAGCTCCTCAACCTCCCACACGCGACCCGCCAGCGCAAAGCGGTCGCCTACAGGTGGCGGCGTGGTGATGGTACCGATCTCATCCGAGCCGCAACGCACGGTATAGTCCTCGGAGTCCTTGAAGACCGCGTAAAACTTGAAGGAGCGCAAGAGTCTTTCGCCTGCAAGCCCCACGATCAGCGTTTTTTCATCGGTCATCTCCAAAAAATCGTTGTTGAGCATCGAAAGAATCAGCACCTTGTAGTCCTCCTTCGGCACGTTTGCGAAGGGCGGCAGAGAAAGCACACGGTCGGCAAGGCGGCGCGGTGTCAGTTCTCCCGAGGACGCCAGCACACTCAAGGTCTGATGAAACAGCAGGCTGTACGGCAGCTTGCGGACGTTTGGCGGCTCGATGAAGCGTTCCTCAATATAAAGCTGGACGATGGCGATCGCCTTGAGCAGTTCCCACGGAATGAGTTGCGGAAGCGGTGTATTGGGTAAGGGATCCTCCTCGCGGAAGACCATCATCATCTCGGGCGGCTGTCCGCGTCTGCCCGAGCGCCCCAACCGTTGCAAAAAGCTTGTGACCGAGTTGGGAGACTGATTCTGTAGGACGCGCTCAAGTCTTCCAATATCAATGCCAAGCTCCATGGTGACCGTGGCACAGGTCACGGCAAAGGTCTCCTCGTCCTTCATTTTCAGCTCCGCCTCCTCGCGGATCGCCGCCGAAAGATTGCCGTGGTGGATCAGAAAGACATCAGGGTCTCCCCGATTTTTGGCGATCTGACGGAAGGTGGCGCAAAGATACTCGGTCTCCTCACGCGAGTTGGAAAAGACCAGCGACTTGCGGTCATGCACGCAGTCATACATATAAGAATAGCCTGCATCGTAGGGGATCAGATGTGTCGGTCCGTCGGTCTGCTCGCGCGGCTCGGTCGCCTGATCGGTCTTGGAATTCTGAATATAAAAATGCTCCATACCAAGCCGCCAACGAATCTTTTGAGACTCAAAAAGAGGAACATCGGTCTCTCTTCCGCTCCCCGCGCCAAGCCAATCGGCGGCCTTTTTCGGGTCACCGATGGTAGCCGAAAGCCCCACGCGTCGCGGATGGTAGCCGATCAGACGCCCAATGCGCACCAGCTGACACAGGATCTGATTGCCTCTGTCACTGCCCGTCAGCGTATGGATCTCATCGATCACAATAAAGCGCAGATCCCCAAACAGGCGCACGATGTCATTGGAGCGGTTGATGAGCATTGACTCCAGTGACTCGGGCGTGACCTGCAGAATGCCGCGCGGCTGATCGAGTAGCTTTTTCTTGTGCGACTGTGCCACGTCTCCATGCCAATGCGTGACCCGAACGCCGCTCTGCTCCAAAAGCTCCTCCATGCGGAAAAATTGGTCGTTGATCAAGCTTTTCAGCGGCGCGATATACAGCACGCCCACGCTCATCGGCGGATTTTCGCACAGCTCGGTCAGGATCGGAAAGAATCCCGCCTCGGTCTTTCCACTCGCCGTGGACGAGGTCAGAAGCAGATTGCGGTCGGTCTCAAAAATCGTCCTTGCCGCCGCCACCTGCACCTCTCGCAGACTCTCCCAATTATGCGCGTATATAAATTCTTGTATAAAATCGGGAAACCGATTAAAAATGTTCATTTTGTTTGTTGTTGCGGGGTAAGGGAGAACTTTTGAAAAAGTTCTCCCTTACCCCGCACCCCCATCCCTTTCAAAACTTTTTAAACAATTTTCTTAGTTGTTTTTTCATTTTGTACGCGAAAGCAAGCTTTGTGCCGCCTGTCCCCTCAAAACTCAATCTCATCGATGGAAAATTGCTTTGCGGGAGCGGGTGTTTTGGGTTGTACGGTCGGGTTTGCATTTGGATTTTCGGTCGAGGATGCAGAGAACGCTTCCTCGTCCTCGCGCTCGGCGTCGGTCTTGAGCGTCACGGCAGAACCTACCACCTGTTCAAAGGTCGCATCGGGGTTTTGCATCAGGATGTTGAGCACCGTCATATAATCACGCAGCATCTCACGCGGCGTGATCATGCTGTCCGCACCCGCACGAGAGAGGCAGATCTCCAAAAACGAAACCATCTGTTCCTCGGTGATCCGCGGCTCCTGTCCGTAATTCTGTGCGTAAAGCTTGGTCACACGGCTGATCAGCGCGAACAACTCGTCATCCGAAAGGCGGCGTAGGCGGATCACGGGACCGATCAGATTCTTAAAGCCCTCCAGGGCAAAGCGACTGTCACACAGGCGACTGCGGAGTGCCTCATAGCTGAAAAGTCCTCGTCTTGTGTCCTCCAAAAACTGCGGTGTTCCGCCAAGGATCAGCGCAAGCCCGGGCGCGCGCCCCTGTAAGGTATCGTTGAACATCGAAAGGATCTTTTCGTAATTGTTCTCGCGGCTGACACGGTGCGAGATCTTATACAGGTTGACACATTCATCGATAAAGACCACAAGTCCCCTGTATCCCATTGTGCGCGAGAGAGCCGCCCAAAGCTTGAGAAAATCATACCAGTTATCGTCGTCAATGATAACCGAAACGGCGAATTTCAGATCGTTTCTCGCCTCGGTCTTGGTTGCATACTCACCGCGCAGCCAACGCAGACAGGCACTTTTGCGATCATCATCGCCCTCGGTATAGGCGTGATAATACGCCGTGATCACACGGGCAAAGTCAAAGCCGCCAACCAAAAATTCCATTTCACGGAGCGCATCCAGCACCTCGCGACTCAAAGCAGACGAAAACGCCGCATCCTCCATAGAGACGCCGGATGCCACCACGCGGCTCTGTAGCTCCCCAATCCAGCGTGCAATGATGCGCGAAAGCGCACCGCCGTCGGGCGAGGATTTGGACGCCAGATTCTTCATCAGCTCACGGTATGTCGCAACACCGCTTCCACCCGTGCCGTACAGACGTCGCTCGGGTGAAAGATCGGCGTCCGCGGTCAGGAAATCGCGCTCCAAAGCATAGCCACGGATCAGCTGCATCAGAAAGCTTTTTCCGCTTCCGTAGCGTCCGATCAGAAAGCGCATCGATCCACCGCCCTCGTTGACCGCCTCAAGATCCGAAAGCAATGCCGAGATCTCATCACGGCGTCCGATGGCAATATAGGGCGCGCCCGCACGCGGAACCACGCCTGCGGAGACCGACGATAAAAGTGAGGTCAGAATGCGCTTCGGCACTTTTGGTATCATATATTGTTCATTTTGTTCCATCTTCAGTCTCCTTTCAGTTTAACAGAGCATCCAAAATATCTCGGTAGTCCTCGATCACGGCAAACACGCCGTCTGACTCTTCTAATAAGATGTCACCGATCAGATCGGCGGCAATCGCGTTGATCTCGTCCGCCATCACCTCAATCAGCGAGCCCGCATCGCTTGCGACTTGCTTTTGTGCGACAGCATCCCGATCACGCACCGCCCACAAAAACGGCAGATAGGGCTGCATGGCATCGGACAGAGCATCCGAGCCACCGTCATGTGTGGGCATCGACGCAGGCAAAGAAAGATAATCCTCCTGTGTCTTTGGCGACGGTACCGAGAAAGCCTCTGCGGGAGTATTTTGAGAATACTGCGGCATCTCTTCGATCGGCTCTGTGCCTTCATTCTCAAATGCCTCCACCAGCCGCTCGGTGGTATCCCAGGAAAGACGCTCGATCTCAGCGGCGTCGCGCAAGGAAAGCGGCTTTTGCGGCAGATCGTAAAGCTTTTCATAGACCTCTGCCTCGGCTCGCGCCGCGTCTTGCTTGTGAGAGGGCGTCTGACGCTTGGGAAGGGTCGATTCGAGGTAGGCATCCAACAACAGACGCACAGGCATAGACAGCGCATAAACCGTCAGCTTTGACCTGACGCCGAGTGCAGAACGAATCTTGTTTTCGGTGTATTTGACCACGTCGGTCACAAAAAAGCGCAGCTCGTGCGAATGCGAGAAGGAGCAGAACTCGACCTCAATCCGCTTTTTGATACGGTAGGAGCAGAGCGCACCCGTATAGGCATCACGTGTCAGCTTACTGTCATCCATGCCCGACTTTGAAAAAAGCTTACCGTCACGGCTCATATGCTCGGTCACGGTCTTCAGCGCTCCCATCACGGCAGAATCAAACAAAGCCATATGCTCCTCTGTGCAGAATTTACTCTTGCGGTAATTGTAATTCGAGCAAAACGCCAGCAGAGCTCGGATATAGCCGTCCTTACCTCCCGACGGCACGTAGAATTCCTTGAGCGAGCAATGCGCCATCACCGCCGAAAGAAGCTCCCCCGTGCAGACCTCGGGCGGAGGCAGACGGTGGATCAGGCAGTGGTCGCAGATCCATTCGGGCAGGTAGCTGTCCAATTGATGAAAGGTATTCCGATACGCGACCCAGATCTTGCAAAGCTCTTTTTGCGTGGTCAATGGGTCACCGCGATCCGAAAGATTGATCAGCTCATAGGCATATAACAGGACGTAGCTGTAATCGGTGTCCAAAAATCGCCCCTTCCGCACGTTGAAGCGCCACCACAGATACCATTCGAGCTGGGCGCGGTTCATCTGCGAATATTGCGGCACGTAGGAGAAAAACGGCACACGCGAGCACTCGGCTCCATTCACACCATACAGCTTTTCGGCGTCTCTTACAAAGCCCTCGTAATAGCGATAGTTGCTTTTCCAGCGGTAGAGACGCACGCAACGAACAAGTGCATTGTCGGGGGTGTATTCCAAGTCGGGAGCGGGACGGTTGCGGAATTCCTCTGCCGTATGCGGCGGAATAAAATGTCGCTCGGCTGATTCCTGCCTCTCGGGAATCGACTGTTTCTGCTCTGCAGACGTCCCCGAAGACGCGATCGGCTCCAATTCGATCTCTGCCGTTTCGGTATCCGAGACCGCATACGGAGCCCGACGCTTGGGGATCAATGCGTCGATATCCCAAAAGCGATCCAATTCTTCCTCGCGGCTGTTCTTTTTCTCGCGTTCCATACCGCCACCTCCTTTTTCAGCACTTGATTTGTTTGAACATTTCATTATAACATCTTTTTTCGTTTTTGTCAATTCTTATTCATCATAAGATTTTAATCTTTTTTCTTTTGTTTCCGACGAAAAAAAGAAGAGCCCACTTGTGTGAACTCTTCTGTCATATTACATTTCAGAGATTTTTTTGATGCGCTCATAGCAGGTGGCAAGAAATGCCTCGGGTGTCATATCGCCGTAGCGCTCATTTCCTACCTCCAGCACCAAAGCACCGCTGTAGCCGTATTCATCCAGCTTGCGCATCGTCTTGGCATAATCCAGATTTCCCTCAAAGGGCAACAGATGAAGATCAGGGTCTCCCACAGCCTCATCGCCTCTGCCAAAATTATCGTGAATATGCGTTGTGACCATCTTCCTTTTGAAAATATCCATCCAGCAAACAGTTTTGGTGTAGCAATGCTCATGTCCGAAATCCAGACAGAAGCGCACGTACTCCATTTTCTCATAACGGTCAGCAAAATAGGCAAGATTTCCTACCTTGCGCAGATTTTCAAACGCCAACGTCACCTTCCGCTCGGTTGCATAGAGAACCAGTTCGTCAAAGCGTGAAAGACCAAGATCTGTAATCTCGGGAGCCGCCCAGCCGCTGGAAACGTGCGTCACCACAACAGGAACACCCGTTGCCGCCGCAATGTCGATCGAGTGCTTCATTTCCCCCATCAATTCGAGATACCCCAGACCTGCAAGCCACATATTGTTGATTCCGCTAAAGGGTGCGTGAATCGATTCACAGCTCAATCCAAGCTCATTTCCGCGTTTTACAAGTGCGCTGACCCTTTCGGGATCATTCAAGCCCGTGAAATAGCAATCAAATCCCGCGTTTTTGATCAGCTCCAGGTTTTCGATCGAATCCTTTTCGTGAATGCATTCGCTGACAATTCCCAATTTTCGTTTCATAGATCCGTCCTCAAAAAATACGATTTACAAAATACAATTTGTAAAATATATGATACAACATTTTTCTCATTTTGTCAATAGCTTTTGCGGCTTCACTTCCTTTTTGCTTCCATTTTTCACTTCAAATTCACGTCAAAAAACGGCACTCCGAAAAAAAACTGTTGCGATCCCTCCCGAAAAGTAGTATAATAAAGGCAAGACACAAGGAGGTGCTTTATGATCCCTCAAAAAGAAAGTCTGCAAAGCATCATGCGGCAAAACAATCTGATCACATACGCATACAGCCGATATTTGAACCTTATGCCGCGTTTTTTGACCCCCGACATGGTAAAAGGACTTGCCGATGACTGCCAAATCGACGCCCACACGGCTTTTTTAACGCTTTTTGCCGCCGCCTGTGGGCTGGACACCGCAAATGACCGTACGCATCGCGAGCTCGAACGGCTTTACATCCGCACAGGGGTGCGACAATCGAACCCCGAGGTCTACCGAAAAGACCTTTACTATCGCACCGTCCACTTCCCCGCTCAAAAAAACGGAGCATGGGAGACGCGCGAGGAGTTTTATGCCCCCTATGAGCCCTTTGTCTGCAATCATCTGACCGTGACCGACACACTTCGCGAGATCCCGCAGATCGGTTATTTCACCGAGCAATTCCGCTTTCCCGCAATTCTGGAAAACGGTGTGGAGTGGATGACGGTTACACCAAATGAGATCGAGACCATGCGCAAGCCGATCGAAAACAGCGTAGGAAGTGTGTTGACGCTGGGGCTTGGGCTCGGCTATTTCGCCTTCCATGCCGCTCAAAAAAGCAGCGTAACACACGTGACGGTCATCGAGCGCGACAGGCAGGTCATCGATCTCTTCCGCGCCTTGATCCTTCCGCAATTTCCGCACGCGGAAAAGATCGAGATCATAGAGGCCGACGCATTGGATTTTTTGAAGGATCCCATCGTTGCCAAGCAATTTGATTCGATCTTTGCCGACCTATGGCACGACCAGTCCGACGGTCTGCCGCTCTATCTGCAGTTGCGCCGAATCGAAGAGACCTGTCAGCTCCGACGCATGGACTATTGGATCGAGCCCACGCTCCTGTCGAGCCTCCGCCACATGGTGTGGGAACGCCTGAATGAAAAGGACGCACCGCTGAAATGGCAGGAGACAGACGAGCGCGAGCTGTTGTCCGATGCCTTTTTGAGAAGGCTTGCGGCGGATATATCGACATGTGATCAATACGGATTGGATGGAAACATTTTATAACTATCAAGCTTTTTCGGGGTCTCTCCAATCAAGTGGACCCCTTTGCTGACCTCGGGATTCGTGGGATACACCCTGCGGCATATTGCCTGACGCTTGTTTGCATAAACCTCTATAACCGATTTATCTATCAAGATATCAAGCGACAGCTCTTCCCCGTCACGAAGCTCAAAAGGAGCCTCCTCCCTTATTTTCCAGCCCTCACTTCCACTCCTTGAGGTATCCATAACAAGCTTCTTTTCCGAAGGAGAATAGTATATCTCTGTATATTCACTTCGGTCATCGCTGACCCGTACGGCAAGTCCGGCTTTTTCGTTTCCCTTCCATACTCCCTTGATTCTGCATAGCTCACCGTCACCTACCCTTACGTCATCTCCATCTGCTTTGTTATAAGCAACATGACCGTATTGAAGCAGTTCAATTTCAGATACGGGTGCCATTTTCAATTCGCCATCCTCATACCAAACGTTTCTCGGTATTCCAAATACGCCGCTCCAACCAAATCTTCTAAAATCATTATGAGGATTATCACGAAGCCAAGTCCAAATGATCTGACGTTTTTTTCCGTCGATCAGTGCCTCGGGAGCAAAATATGCACTATCCTTCCAGCTCATCCTACCGTGCTGCTCAGGAATAAAGTGTTCTCCCTCAAGCGTTCCGATATAATACTGACACCCCTTATTGTGAGAAATAAAGATCTGCAAATATTTTCCGGTAGGCTGTCCGTTCTCCTCCGCGTCGTATAAGGGTAAAAATGAAGGACACATATCATCCTCGGTCGCATCGGGATAATCGTCTATTCCCATCTTTGGGTTATCGTAAAAGCGTCC
Organism: Eubacteriales bacterium; assembly: GCA_045655785.1. GTDB lineage: Bacteria > Bacillota > Clostridia > Oscillospirales > CAG-272 > UMGS1865. The sequence goes on along the minus strand of JAZOPW010000351.1, from coordinate 1,716 downwards.
GACATATTCCCAAGTTTTCAGATCGTCCGAACGAAAAAGATCTGTCCAATCGCCTTTATATTTTTCCGGTGAATCCTCATTTCTGCCAAATTGGTCGAGAACAGGCTTATTTCCCGTCTGCATATAATACTTTCCGTTTGCCTTCCAAATATTCGAAGGATCGGAACACCCGACATGAAGCGTTTCACCGTTTACATTGATATCGACGATACCCCATATAGGTGAGGAATTTATCGCAATCGGTTCCATCCTTTCCCAAACGTCATACGGGGGTTTTGAATATGCAATCGCAATTCCGCCCCTGTCCTTGGTTTTGTCAACAGCAGAAAACTTCCAAAAGCTAAGATATGCGGTTCCGTCCTCATCAACAAAGGCTCCACCGCTGAAACAGCCCTTATCTCCATCGAAGCTTGTAAGCGCATCGGGATGATGTCTCCAATGGACCAGATCAACACTTGAAATATGTCCCCAATGATACCCCTCTGTTTCAGAATTTCTGTAAAGGTACATAAGGTGATACACACCGTCTGCAAAAAATGCACCGTTTGAATCTCCGGGGCGACCAAGATCATCACAAATGGCAAAATGGTACGCCGGACGATAAGCGTCATTCAAGAGACGCTCGCGATATTTTCTGGTAAGTAAAGCTTCTGCCTTCATAAATAATCTCCTTTACACTTTTATAATTTGAACATACCTTGCGTATTTTTCATATATATCATCCGACAAACCGCTATCGGTAACGATGATATCAATATCCGTGAGCTCGCAGATTTTTTCCATTGCCTTTTTCTCAAATTTTGAATGATCGCACACAAGTATTTTTGTCCTTGAAGCGGCAATGATTGTCTTTTGAAGCATTGTATGCATCGGATACGGCGTTGTAATACCGCTCTCCAATGAAATACCGCTCGCACCGATCACGCATACATCTGCATTTAATGAAGCAATAAATGCCTCTGCCTGTGAGCCTACAAACCCCTTTGATGCAGGGAAATAATAACCACCGCTGCAATAAAAAACACTCTTTTCGTACATGGAAAGCACGGAAGATGTTTCCATTCCCGTACTATACAAAACATATTTCTTCGACGGATCAAGAAATTTTGCGCATTCAAGCGCGGTTGTACTATTGTCAAAAATAACAGACTGTCCTTCGAGAATCAGTGACGCCGCCTTGATTCCGACAGCACGCTTTTCCTCAGCATAAAAATCCGAACACACTCTGTCATTGCTTTCAACAAATACCGCCGCTCCACGCTTTTTATACAGATATCGTTGCTCCTGAAGGTAATCGATGTCACGGTGTATCGTCATTTCGGAAACCTTAAGCCTATCAGCAAGAAGCTTAATCGTGACTTCACCCTCGTGTTCCAGCATCTGTAAGATACTTTTCTGCCTCAGATTCAAGCATATCACCTCTCTTTTTGCTCATTATATCACGTAATTCTAACATTGTCAACACATTTTGTGATTTTTATGAAATTTTTACCACAACAAAAAACACCCTGTCGGGTGTTTTGGAGTGTAAATCTTGGGATTCTGAACCCAAGCGTGCGCTTTTATCTCGCGTATCTTTTTCATTCCTCTTTGCGCACGCTACTCCAAAGCGCCTCCTTCGTCGGCGCTTTGCGGGCTTCGAATCTTGCTGCCTTTGCCTCACCCCAAAAGCAAAAGAACACCCGATCGGGTGTTCTTTTGCTTTTGGGGTGAGGC
>JAZOPW010000350.1:0-14838 GCA_045655785.1 Eubacteriales bacterium | reverse complement strand
GATCATCCAACGGTGCTTTTTCGCCTGTGCGTCCTTGAAGTGCGCGAGTGTACAGATCGGCGTGATGACCTCGTCATAGTATTCTTTATGGAAATCGGTGACCGCCTTTGCATAAGGCAAAACCACCGCCATCGTGTTGTTGCGACAGCCAAGCGGCGCTTGCATATTTTTGATAATCGATGCCGACGTAATGTCAAATTCTGTGTACCGACCGAGGTAAAACCCTACGAATTTCTCATTTTGAATCAAGCTCTGCACGATTTTTTCAAGCTTGCGCGTCCAGATTTCATTGTATTCAACTTCCTCGTCGGCAATGAGTGCAACCCGATAAATGTTCATGTCTTTCCCTCCATAAAATAAAAAAGTGCGCACAACCGAAGTTATACGCACCGAAAAATGCAAACTCCGATTGTTGTCACACAAAACCTAACAAGTATAGTGGAAAACTCTACCCATCTGTCAAGTGAAATTTGCATTTTTACCAAATTCATTCTTGACATATGGGTATAGGAATAAAGCCCTCTATAAAAATAGAGAGTTTTCTTACTTTACTTGTATGTGGGGGTTCTATGTGACAAATGTATTATAGCATGCTTTTTTGATTTTGTCAACAGGAACTTTAAAAAGAACAGCTCAAGACTGTTTCAAATTAAATTTGATTAGAGATGTCGAGTTTTCTTTGGAAAGTTACAGAGTCGCGTCCGAGATCCGACCTGCGCAATGCTCGGTCGCCCTGCGGCACAAGTGCCTTGGGTTTCGACTCCGCTACGCTCCGCTCAAGATGACGGACTTGGTTTGGTGGTCAGGATGAAGATCTTGGGTTTGCTTTCTTCCCGACGAGGGGTGTGCGCATGGTGACGCAAAACCTGTAGGGCGGACTCCAGCCGTCGATCAAAAGTTGAGTATTTGTGGTTCTGCTTGCAGAATGCGGATGTTTAATTCGCAAGCAAATACCCATAGCGACCAATCATTGTTAGCACTTGTTATGCGGTCGCGATGATCCCGCCGCAAAATACAGAAAAAACAAGACGGCTGAAATAAAGCCCCCACCCTACAAATTGCATCCCGTCGGTTCCTACAGCCGAAAGGCGTTGTTGGCGTTGGCACCACAAAATGCTCCACAAAATTTGTTTTTCTTTGAATTTTAGAGCCGATCGGGCTCTTTTTTTCGTTGGGGTATAAGGCTCTTTTTTCGTTGGGGTATAAAATGCCGCGCGGATTGATACTCTAATAAATACTCTAATAAAAAAAGAGGTTGGAAGATATGCGCGCAGAAAGAAAAAAAGAGGTGATTTTTCATGTCATATGGACGGTTGTTGCCGCCACTTTGGTGGCACTTGGAATGCACGTTTTCATCTATCCCACCGACTTCGCCCCTGCAGGCGTGGACGGTCTTGCCACCATCCTGCAAAGCTTAACGGGCGTCAACGCGGGAATTTTTATCTTTGCCATCAACATTCCCCTTCTGATCGTCGCTTGGTTTCTTCTCAAACGACGCTACGTGATCTACACGCTGCTCTATACCCTTCTGCTCTCCTTCTTTCTGTTTTTGCTTGCGCGGATCAACTTTTATCAATACGTCGAGCCGTCCGAGCACATTCTGCCCGCCATTTTCGGAGGTGTCGCGCAAGGATTGACAGGCATCATGCTCCGCATTGGTGCGTCGTCAGGCGGAATCGACGTGATCGCGTGCATCATTCAAAGGCGGCTCCCCCACAAGAATTTGGAGGGAATCATCTCACTGATCAGCGTCCTGACGGTTCTGCTCTCCTATTTTGTCTACCGCGATCTCAACAGCGTTCTGCTTTCGATCGTGGAGATCTTTGTTTGCGAGCGTGTGACCGCCGCGATCCTGCGCGAGAGTCGAGGAGCCGTCAAATTTGAGGTGGTGACCGAGCATCCCCAACAAATCCGCGACGCGATCCTATATGAGCTCAACCACGGTGCCACCGTGATCCGCGCAAACGGTCTTTACAGCGACCGCCCCAATCACGTCATTCTATGCGTGGTAGACCGCCGTCAGATCGCCGCCTTTTTGCGCATCGCCGCCAAATACCCCGGGACCTTTGTCTATTATTCCGACATCATGGGCGTTCGCGGCAACTTCGACCGCAAGGGAGAGGGTTGAACATCAAAAAATTTGGGAAGCTGTCCATTGAAGATAGCTTCCCAATCTCTTTAATACACGTCCTCGTCCATAATATGGACCGGCTTTTGCTCCAATTCGGTGCGGTGACGCTCGCGCTTGCGCTCCTCGATCGATTTTCCGACCAGCTCAATGCGCACGCAACCCAATGAGCCGCACAAAAAAAGCTGTTGCTTCATGCGGCGTCTCATATATTCGTTGTCCACGTACATCACGATCTTTTCCTTGCGCTTCCCAAGTCCAAACGCGCCAAAGCCAAGTCGCTTCAAGGTTCGCGAAACCGTGACCGACTCCAGCCGCGGTGAGGATGCAAACGCAAACGCGCCAATGCGGACAACGCCGTTCTCCAGCTCCACGCTCTGCAGACGCGAACAGTCAAAAAAGGCTTTTTTTCGTATCCGTTCGATATGTCCCGGCAGGGTCAATTCGGTCAATGCCGCGCAACCGCGAAAGGCTCCGGACGGGATCTCGCGCAGGTCACTCGAAAAAATGATCTCACGCAACGAAAAACAGTTTCGGAGCATATCGGGTGCCAAAAATCCAAGCCCCTCGCTCATTTGTACACTTGTCAGTTCCGAGCAATCGGCAAACGCCGCGCGTCCGAGCGAGGTCAGGTGTGGCGGAAGCTCGATTCGGTTCAGCTCCGCGCAACCTCGAAAGGCTTCGTCCCCGATCCTGCGCAGCTCGCCGCCAAGCTCGATTTCGCGCAGCATGCGGCAATTTGCAAAGGTGCGCGCACCAATGCTGATAATCATATGCGCGGGCTCGATCCTCTGCAATCGCACACAATTTTCAAATGCACCGTTCGCAAGTCCCGTGTTGGATTCGGTTGAGAGCTGTACGTCAGAGAGACGTCGGCATCCGCGAAACGCCTCGGTCTTGATGGCGGAGACGCTCGACGGCAGGATCACCTTTTCCAAGCGCTTCCGACCCCGAAAGGCATGCTTCCCCACCGCCACAAAGGCTTCTGCGGAAAGATCTGCCTCCTCTTCTCTCGATTTCCATTTCAAGAGCTGCCATTTTTTAATCTTCATATCCTCACCCAAGGGCGTGCGCCCCTTCCTTCTAACAGTTTTCAAGCTTCCAATTCAAAATCAACAAGTTTTTACGTCGGTTCCGTCCTCGGTCAGGAGCATTGCCTCAAGACAGGTGGTTCCCGACTCGTCCACCGTACGGAAATAATATCCGCCGCCCTCGCGCTCACAGCGAAATACGCGCAACGTGTGATCAAACGCCGCCTCATGCAAGAATGAAAGCGTAATGCCCACCACCTGCTTGTCGCAAATGTCGGGGGTAAAATCGCAGAGCATATTGGGATAATGCGTGTTGTTCATATGCCCGTTGTAGTCGATGTCCGAATAAACGATCCGTCTGTCTCCCACGTACATCATGGTGTCGAGCGACGGGAAACGGACACGTGCCGAAAGCTGTGCGCCCAGCGGCAATTCGGGCTCGATCTGATACGGAAACGCCGAAACGGGCAACAGCTTTTTCTGCGCGATGTCCATCAACGCCCAAACAGAGTATGCCTCGGCAACCGTTTCTTCATTCCGCAAAACACGGAAGCAACGGACGAAAGCCAGACCTCGGCTTGCGCAGATCCAGGTCTCGACGTCGATCTCGTCATTTGCGTAGAGCGGTTGGTAGATACGAATGGCGATACGGCTGAGCAAAAATGCCAGCTGATGGCTGTCACGAAGCTCGTCAAGGCTCATCCCCGAGTCGATCAGGTGATGATTGGAGGTCTCCTCCATGTACATCAAAAGATGCGAAGGGGTGATTTGTCTGTTCGCGTCGGTATCGTGCCATTTTACGGTATAATGCTTTGTATATTTCATTTGCTTCCCTTTTCAAAATTGAGAGTGGAACTTTAAAATCGACGGGGTGTCGCGCGATTCTGCGCAACACCCCGCTTTTTCCATTATGGATCTTTTATTTTACTTGTTCTCGCCTTCGGACTTCTTCTCGGTTTCGGGCTTCTTTTCATCAGCCGTCTCCTCGGTTTTGTCCTCTGCGGGAGCCTCTTCGGTAGCTTCAGCCTCTGCGGTGGGAGCCTCCTCAACAGCCTCGGTTGCTTCTGCCTCTGCGACGGGAGCCTCCTCAACAGCCTCAGTTGCTTCTGCCTCTGCGGTAGGTGCTTCCTCAACAGTCTCGGTTGCTTCTGCCTCTGCGGCGGGAGCCTCCTCAACAGCCTCGGTTGCTTCTGCCTCGAGTGCTACTTCCTCGGTAGCCTCTGCATCGACCACGGTCTCTGCCAGCTGATTGGTTTCCTCAGCCGCTACCTCGGTCTCCTCTGCAGCCTCGTTAGAGGTTTCCTCGGTTGCTTCCTCGGTTACTTCCTCGGTTGCTGCTGCGTCGGTGGTCTCTTCCTCGGGAAGCTCCTCATCGGGATCCTTCTCGAAGCCGTAATCATCGGGATCGTCACTCTTACCAAAGAGCTTCGCGATCTTCAAGCCAAGTGCTGCAATTGCAAGGCAGAGAGCGAAGAACAGACCAACCAGCCATGTTACGAAGCGCAACAGGAACAGGGGCTTTCTGATCTTGCCTGTGATGTACAGGGTGTAGAGGATTGCAATAATCGCAATGAGAAGCAGGATGCCCAGCAGGATCCACAGCCACAACAGCGACTCGGTTCTGTCAACGCCGAACATTGCGAATGCGAGAGAACCTGCCACGGTGGAGGACCACTCGGTAAAGGTTACGTTCTTCTGCGTGCTGACGGGATCACCCTCGCCCGTGAAGAGCTTGCCGTTGAAGATCTTGAAGAGCGCGGTCAGGGTATCGTCGATCTCGTAGTCATATGCCTTGTTGAGTGCGTCTACCTTGAACTCGTAGTTCAGGGTCTTTGTGCCGTTGGCATCGGTGGTGTAGGAAACAAGCTGCCAATCTGCAGGAACAGAGGTCAGGATCTTTCCAAACGGAACCTCGATGGTGTACGCGCCGTTCTCGCCGTAAACAACCTCAAAGGTCTCACCCTTTACGGTGTAGGAAATCTTCTTGGGAGTGAAGGTAACGGTTACGTATACGTCACTCTCGGGCATTTCGAACTTGTTGTCGGTAACGGTTACATCGCCGCCTGTTACCTTAACAACCTTGAACTCTACATCATAGAATGCAGAATCATACTTTTCAAGGACATCTTCCTTCACGGTCAGAGTAACGGTTGCACCGATCTCTGCCTTACCGTCGGTCACGCCGCCAAGGGTTACGTTACCGTCGGTAGCGACCGAGTAAGACAGCTTGGTATCATACTTGGGCGCGATGGTGTAGGTCATAACGCCGTTTACGTCCTTCGCATCGGTAGCAAGCTTGGTCAGGTCGTATGCCGCCCATGTACCAATGTAGCCTGCCTTTGCGGGAACTGCGGGCTCGTTTACAATGTCCTGCCAGTTCTCAACGGTTACATCGAAGGATGCAACAGTCTCATTGGCTGCATTGACGAACTGAACCTTATAGGTGATGGCATTCCATGCGGCGTACAGGTGCATATCTGCAACACCGTATGCGCTAAAGCCTGCCCAGTAACCGTCCTTATAGCCCGTAGGAGCAGAAACGGTGGTGGGGAATGCACGGAGGTATGCCTTGGGATCGGTGTTGGTCTTGAGGAATTCGTTGATCTGATCCATCGTGTAGGTCTGGGTCAGTTCCTTATCCATCACACCGTTTACGTAGTAGTAAATGTGGAATTCGGTCAATTCAACGGTTACGGTAACCTTTGCACCCTTCTCGGTCATAACCATGGATGCGGTTGCGATATCGTCACCGGTGAACTCCACGGGATCTTCGCCGGGAACCTCAACCTTGATGCTTGCGATCTTGTAGCCGGGAACGTTGAATACCAGCGGGATGGTCTCGCCTGCGGGGAAGTACATATCTCCGGCGCCAACGAGGGTACCTTCCTTCTGATCGGTACCGTCGGTGATCTCAACCTCCAACAGGGATTCGTATGCAACTACGAAATCGGAGAAGTGGGTTGCGTTAAACCATACGTAATCGGTACCGTTTACGTTTACGGTTTCGCTTGTCAGGCACTCACGTGCGCCGCCCTTGATGGTACGAACGCGGATCGCGCGGACAAGGCTGTTTGCCTCTGCAACGTAGGGAACCTGAATGCGGATCGCCTCTGCGAAATCTGCGGAGAACTTCTCACCGTCAAGCGTAATGTCAAAGGTGTAGAAGGCTGCACCTGCAACGCTTGCGTAAACACCGTCTGCAAAGTCGGTATCTGCCGCGGTTGCGGTGGTGTAGTGGAACTTCACAGCTTCAACATCCTTTGCGTTGTACAGCTGTGCGAGAGTTGCGTCGGTAAAGGTCAGGAAGGTGTACTCGGTGTTTGCAACCGTCAGCTTGACGTTTGCATCGCCCTTTGCGTGTGCCAACAGGTGCGCACGGTCCATATCCAGCACGAAATCAGCGGGGATCTCGCCAAGAATGGTCAGAGCATACTCGGTACCGTTCAACTCTACTCTGTAGTCGATACTGGATTCAAACTTCAGGAAGTAATTCGGAACAGGAGTACCAACAAGGGTAATGTCCTTTTCGAGCTTGGTGTCTGCAAATACGCGGGCATTTGCATCATACCATGCTACGAGGTGGTCTGCGTGCAGCTCGGGAACGACGGTCAGATCGGTCATGTCGATCTTTGCCTCGATCTGTGCGAGCTTATCGAGATAATCGCCAAGAGTGTCGCCCGCGGGCATCATCAAAACGCCCAGGGTGTTGTTTTCTGCATCCTTGAAGGTGACCTCAATCACGTTACGGTCGGCATAAACCACGGTATCGGCATCGGGCATATAAGCAACCTCGTTGCCTGCCTTGTCGGTCCATGCAACAAACTCATAACCGGTCAGTTCCTTATTGTTCTTGAATACGTCAAGATCGGCTCCGGTGGGCAGGAATGCTTTGAAGAGCTCGGTCTCGCCGCCACGGCTCATGTAAGTGATCTGGTGCAGGTTCTGGAAGCGGATCGCAATGTCAGCTCCAACGGTCATGCTACCGCCGTTGACACGGTCAATGATCGCGGTTACCTTGGTAGCGTCAAGACCGATCTTATCGGCGATCTTGTTGATTGCCTTTACGACAAGCTCCTTCGCGTTGAAGGAAACCGTCTTTGCGCCGCCGAACACACCGTCGCCCTGATACAGGTCGGAGAGGTCAGCGTTCATCAGTCTGTCGGGAATCAGAGCAGCCTTGGTCAGGATGTAATCCTTTACCTTATTAAATGTGTCCTCTTTCTCGGCTGCCTTGTTTACTGCCTTCTGGTAGAGCTCGTCAACGGTGTAGCTGTTGAGCACTGCTCTTACGTCTACGCCGATCTTGGAGGCTACGAAGTTCGAGATGGTCTCGGTGATCGGAGCATCCTTTGCGCGGTCGAGGATCTCAGCCGCGGAAATCGAAGAAATATCAACATTGAACTTCGCGCCGACCTTGTCAAGAGCCTTTTGGATCACGGAGATCTGCTCTGCACGGTCCTTCACGGAGTCAACCTTTACTGCCAGGGTCTCAACGTAAGCGAGAATATCGCGTCCGGTCTTGTTTTCGATGATCTCGGAGATACGCTCCATGCTGGGCAGGTTTGCCGCAACGTCAAGCATATCGTCCAGAGTGATCTCGGACAGATTGTATCCGAGCTTGCCGCTGATCTTATTGACCGCCGCATTTACAACTTCCTTATTCAGGATCGCATTGTAGAGTGCGGAGGGATCAACAGAATCCAACAGGGTGATGATCTCGTCAAAGGTCAAGCCTTCAACAAATCCTGCTACGTCGCCGCCGTCAAGGGTTTCGAGACGGAGCAGCTTTTCCTTCAGCTCTGCGGGGATCTTTTCGGTGTCAAGAACCTTTGCGTAGAGCTCGGTTACCTTTCCGGGAACGGTTACGTCGAGCGTCAGAACGCCGCCGGAAATATCAAATTTATTAATATACTTCTTCAGAAGTGCGTCCAGCTTTGCCGCTGCGTTCTGCAGGCGAGTCAGGTCACCCTCAAAAACAAGCTCAAAGGTGATGTCCTTGGTCTTCTGAACTGCGGGAACGGTACCGTCTACGGTGTAAACAAGCTGGGTACGGATCGAAACGATCTTACCGTCCTTCATGTTTGCGATGTCCTCGAGAGAGGGCATGATGGAAGCCATTGCCTTGACCAGATTTGCGGCATTGAGAGACAGAACCTTATCGGCAGACTCCTCGGCTACCACGTAACCGTTGATCGCCAGCTTATCCACGTTCTTCATTACCTTATCAAATACGGTAGTGAGAACAGGCTTGATGTACTGCTTAACATCGATCAGCTGCAGGATCTCGAGCAGCTCGTTGTTATCGAACTGTGCCAGAACGGCGTTCATCGGAACAACCGACATCAGATCCTTCATGCTCATGGTCTTGACCAGACCGTTGAAGTCGATGTAATCGTCAAGCACCTTGCCGTCCGCCTGAATCTTGGTTACGATCGCATTCACATCGATTTCTTTAATAAGGTTGGGAATATCAATGTAATTCTTTGCTACGCCGTAGCCGCCGACCATAGCCGCGCACTTGTCAACGCCGAGAACATCGAGCGCCTTATCCATGTCCGCATACTTTTCATCCTTCAGCTTTGCGGGAGCAACGTTGTTCAGCTCGGTTTTTACGTTTGCCATGTTGACAACGATGATCTCGTCATCCACAAGCTTACCGAGATTTGCAACGTCCCAATCCAGCAGCTCCTTGGGAGTTACCAGACCATTCTCTACAACCAAGCCGAGGTCTGCGCAGTTGAGCATATCCTCAGCGGGGATCTTATCGTTTACCAGAGCGGTAAAGTTTACAACATTCCAATCCAACAGCTGATCAACCGTAACAACGTCTTTGTCAACCACCAACTGCAGATTAACGACATTCCATTCGGTCAACTCTTCAGCAGTCACAATGCCCTTGGAAACCAGCAGTGAAACGTTTACCACGTCCAGATCAAGCAGTTCCTTAGCGGTCAGCTTATCGTCCTCCATCAGCGCCTTTACGTCAAAGGAGTCGCCGGAAACATATTCCAAAAGCTCTGCGGGGGTGTACTTTGCTTTCAGGTAATCTTCGACCTTGGCAACATCGGTGATGTATTCCTTCAAATGGTTATCGCTTGCCAATGCCGCAAGCTTACCGTTCATGTTGTTTGCCAAAACCGTCTCGTCGGTGATGTAGCCCATCAGAGTGGCGGTGTCCATGGTCTTGAACTTGGCACCAAGCCCTTCGTTGAGCTTATCATAGTTAACGATATAGCTCTTGAGCTCGGCAGTCGTCATGCCGGACAGCGCATTCTCGATCTTGGTGGTATCGGTGATATAACCCTTGAGATCGGCAGCATTCAAGCCCGAGAGCTTATTCTTTACATTTGTGCTCAGAGTTTCCTTGTTGGTGATGTAAGAAAGCAGCTTTTCATTGGTCATGGTCTCCAGCTTTGCCTTTACAGCAGGGAAATCCACAACATTGTTCAGGTTGACCAGCTCATCCTTGATCACGGCATTGACCTTAACGATCTGCTTCAGCTCGTCAATGCTCAGCTTCAACAGCTCTGTCTTCAATGTCTCGACATTCAGATTCTCAAACAGCTCAGCCTTTTTCAGGTGCTTCAGAATCAGTGCCGACGTGATGTATTTCTCAACCAGCAACGCCTCAACATCAACGTACTTTTCCAAATCGGGAACCTTTTTAATCAGGTCTGCCAATTTTGCCGTGTCTACGTCCTTGAGCAGCTCGGGGATATTCACGTACTTGCTCAGATTGTCAAGTCCGATCGACTCCACGATCTCCTCGATGTTGAATATCTCAACCAAAGACTCACGGGGAACGATCTCAAGCAGCTCGGAAACCGAAAAGGCCTCCTTGAGTGCGTTGACGTCCACCGCAATGCCGTTTTTGATATCCGAAATCAGGGCGGAAGAGATTCCGTCCTTCTCCAGGATGTCGGCAAGCGTCCCTGCATCCACGGTGACAGTCACCTTGGAGGAAGAGCCCTCGGTCGTAGCGTCCACATCGAGCCAAGCGTCCGCAAGCACGGTCATCGGCAAGGATGCCAACAACGTAAGTACGGTGAGGACGATGGCAAGAACTTTGTTGAACTTCTTCATAACAAAACCTCGCTTCTTTGTTCAGATTCCGCATTTTTCAGCGGTCAAGATTTGTCAGGTTGTTCCTCGGCGGCTTGCGAACGCTCCGTTTGTCACATCCAAAATCCGCCGCTTGGTACAAAAATACCTATATTTATTGATATGATACCATTTTTGAGTCGATTTGTCAATAGTCTTTTCACATTTTCCTATTATTATTTTGCAAATTTTTTCGTTTTTTTCTTCCACTCGGTCCATTTTTTGCCTTTGATATCCATTTTTTTACAGTTCCCCGAAGGAAAGCAACCGATTCGGGCGGTGTGGCGGTTTTATCTCCTTATGGGGCGTTGCGGATCGGCATTCTCCGTTCAAGCTGTCTTTTGAAGGACGTGTGTGCGTTTTTCGGTGTGAAAGAAGATTCTCCCCCGTTTTTTCGCCGCGCGTCTCTTTCGGTCTTTTTTCTTTGTTTTTTATAATAATTCTTATTCTTATTCTATAAATATCGAAAAAATATTTAAAAAATGAAAAAAATGAAGAATAATTTTTCTAAAAGCCCTTGCAAAGAGGAAAAAAGTGTGATATAATAGTTTATAGTAAGGTATAGGCTGGAGAGTGGGTTTGAACAAATCCACTCTTCCTTTTTGGAAAAGACAAATTTGTTTTTTCTACAATATACAAAATAACGAGGTTTAGCATGAAAAAAAGCAACGGTGGCATTGTGGGCGCTGTCAAAGCGATCGCCGCTCCTCTTGCCGAAGAGCTGGGTTATTTCCTTTGGGACGTCGAATACGTCAAGGAGGGCTCGCAGATGTATCTGCGCATCACCATTGACGCCGAGGACGGCATCACCATTGAGGACTGTGAAAAGATGCACCGCGCCATCGATCCCCTTCTCGATGAGGCTGATCCGATCGAGGACGCCTATCATCTGGAGATCTCCTCGCCCGGGATCGAGCGTGATTTGAAAAATGATATGCAGATCAACGCCTGCGAGGGCTGGGACGTTGAGGTTCGTCTGTACACACCCGTCGAGGGCTCCAAAAGCCATCTTGGCGTGTTGGTCGGCTTGGACGATGAAAACAACGTGGTGATCGAAGCCGCCGACGGAATCAGGAAATTCCCGCGCGCGTCGGTCGCCTCGCTCAAAACACACTACGATTTTGATGCGAATGCCTGATTGCGCATAAAAAATTGAAGGTAGTTTGCAGATGTAAGCGGTTTTAAGTTTTAAATTGTGCAAACTCCCCACTATCTTGTTTCATTTAAAAATTGACCCATTGCCCCCGCGTGTCATCCTGAGCTTGTCGAAGCCCGAAGGGTCGCCGCAGGCGAGATCTACGCGGGTCACTCTATAGGGGCGCGTCCGAGATCCGACCTCCGCAAGCTCCGGTCGCCCTACGGGTTTCGACAAGCTCAAGATGACGGACTTGATGCCGCCATTTGAAGAAAGTCAAACGCGCAAGCGCGTTGGCGAAAACTTTCACTAAACTGACGAATGTTGTTAATTTTATCTATTATCTAATTGTTTTTCGGAGTTGAATCAGAAAGGATTTTTATGAGATGAACACAGAGTTTTTCAACGCGTTGGACCTTTTGGAAAAAGAAAAAGGGATCCCCAAGGAATACATGATCGAAAAGATCGAGGCTGCCTTGATCTCGGCTTATAAAAAGGAATACGGCAACAATACCAACGTCCGTATTCTCATCGATCCCAACAAGAAGGACGTGCGCGTTTATCAGCAAAAGGAAGTCGTGGAGGAGGTCGAAAACCCCGAAACACAGATCTCCCTTGCCGACGCGAAGGCGATCGCCAAGAAATACAATCTCGGCTCGGTGGTTGAGACCGAGGTCAAGACCAAGAACTTCCGCCGCCTGAGTGCCGCCGCCGCAAAGTCTGTGATCATTCAGGGCATCCGCGAGGGCGAACGCCGCGTGGTGCAGGAGGCTTACGAGACCAAGCATGAGGAAATCATCACCGCCACCGTTTCCAAGGTCGATACCGAGACCGGAAACATCGTGCTGGAGACCGATACCAGCCGCGCGGTCCTGCTCAAGTCCGAGCAGATCCCCGGCGAAACCTTCCACGTGGATGACAAGATCAAGGTCTTCGTCATGGAGGTCAACAAGGAGTCCCGCGGACCGATCGTCACACTCTCCCGCGCACACGCAGGACTTGTCAGACGGATGTTCGAGTTGGAGGTCCCCGAGATCACCGACGGCATCGTCATGGTCAAGGGCGTGGCAAGAGAAGCCGGCTCGCGCACCAAGATCTCGGTGTGGTCGCGTGACCCCGACGTCGATCCCGTTGGCGCCTGCATCGGTAACCACGGTGCCCGTATTTCTTCTATTGTAGAGGAGCTTCGCGGTGAGAAGGTTGACATCGTCAAGTACAGCGAAAAGATCGAGGAATACGTTTCCGCCGCTCTGGCTCCCGCCGAGGTGCTGTCGGTTACCATGACGTCCGAGCGCGCTTGCCGCGTACAGGTGGCTCCCGACCAGCTCTCGCTTGCCATCGGTAAGGAGGGTCAGAACGCGCGTCTTGCCGCAAGACTGACCGGATATAAGATCGACATCAAGGCTGATTGATCCGATCTCACATCAATCACAATTATGGAAAAAAGGATCAAAAAGATTCCCATGCGTCAATGCATGGGATGCAATGAGCACAAGCCCAAGATCGAGCTATTGCGCGTAGTCAGAAGCCCCGAGGGCGAGATCTCGCTCGACTTCAGAGGCAAAAAATCGGGACGCGGCGCCTATATCTGCCGCGACGTCAAATGTCTGCGCCGTGCGCACAAGAGTCATCGCATCGACCGCGTTCTCGAATGTGAGATCCCCGAGGCGGTCTACGATGCTATGGAGAGCGAGCTGGAAAATCATGCCGAATAACGCACCGCTCAATCAGCAAAAGCTTCTGCACGCGCTGGGGCTTTGCGCCAAGGCGAGAAAGGCGATCCTCGGCACACCGATGATCTGCGACGCTCTACGCGTCGGAAAGCCTACGGTCTACCTGGTCGTGGCGGCATCGGACAACTCCGAGAACACCGCCAAGCGTCTGTCGGACCGTTGCGCGTATTACGGGATCTCTCTTGCGGTATTGCCGATCGACGGCGATACCCTGGCACACGCGATGGGAAAGACCTCTCGCGTTGCCGCCGTTGCGGTGACCGACGAGAATCTGTACCGCTTGGTCACGGGCGCGTGGGAAAGCGGTTTGAACGAATAGGAACGCTTAAGTTATTATAGGTGGAAACTCCTTAGCCGCTTTTCTCTTTGACACTAAAGGCCCAAAGAGAAAAGCTAGCAAAAGAGAAATGCCGAAAAAAGCTTTTCGCCGTCTGCGGACGACGACCAACGCCCCACGGCGTTGGATCCGTGCCGCCTTTTGAAAAAGGCGGGCGAAAACGTTCACCACCCCTTATCACTTGATACAAATACGCCTCACTCGATCTGCGGTCGGGTGCGGTCAGAACAATTATATGATTCCCGTGGAAGCTGCGGATCCATGGGGAACGGAGGAAATATGGCTGCTATCAATCAACAATTCAAAATCACAAAGCTTGCAAAAGACCTCGGTCTGAAAAGCAAGGAGCTCGTCGAGCTGCTTGCCGAAAACGGCGTGGAGGCAAAAACCACGCAAAAGGCACTCGAGCCGGTCGAATTCGATCTGCTCTTCGAGTCGCTGACCCGTGCCAATCAGATCACAAATATCGGTGACTATCTCGATGGGGTGACCTATATCCCCTCGAAGCTGAAGAAGGCGCCCGCAAAGAAGACGGCTGACGAAACGGCACAAAAAGCCGCTCCCGCAGAGGAGAAGAAGGTCGAGGAGAAAAAGGCTGAGGAAAAGCCTGTCCAAAAGCCTGCTGCTTCAGAGGAAAAGAAGCCCGAAAAGAAGGTCGAGAAGACCCCCGCCCCCGTGGCAGAGGTGTCGGCAAAGGAGAAAAAGCCGACAGCAGAGGTGGCAGAAAAGAAGGAAACGCCCGTGGAGAAGGCTCCCGCGGCAGAAAAAACAGATGCAGCTCGCGCAAGCCGTCCGCAGAACGGAACCGCACAACCCGAAGAGCACCCCACAACCGAAAACAAGACCGGGCTTGATGTGAAAAAGCAGCCAACCGCCCGTCAACCCTATACAGGCAATCCCTACCGTCCGCAGCAGAACGGAACGCCTGTCGGCACAGCGGGAGGACAGGTGCAGACCCGTCCCAATCCCTTTGCATCGGCTCCGCGCACGGGTGCCGCTCCTCAACAGGGCTCGCCTCGCGGCGGCTTTGGAGGTGACCGTCAACAGGGCTTTGGCATGGGACGCCCCCAGCAGGGCGGCGCTCCGCAGAACCGCGGTGACAAAAAGAATAACAACGACCGTCGCTTTGATCGCGGCGCCGACAAGGGCGATTTCGTGCAGAACGCTCCCAGAGAAAAGTTCAAGGCACAGCCCATCGTTCGCGGTGCTTCGACCAACCTCAATCCCGACGGCACCCGAAAGGGACCCCGTGTGGTCGATACCAAAACCTCAACGGTTGACCTTTCCAAGTACGATGAAAGACTCGACAGCTTTGTTTCCGACAAGGACAGCAACCTGCAGGGCGGAAGCCAAAAGCTGAAGAAGGGCGGCGC
>JAZOPW010000349.1:0-2884 GCA_045655785.1 Eubacteriales bacterium | reverse complement strand
CACAAATCTTTTCGGCAACCGTTCCCGAAGGACACGTCTTTGTCATGGGAGACAACCGAAATAACTCCAAGGATAGCCGAAACGCGACCGTTGGCTTCATCGACGAGCGTTGTATTCTCGGCAAAGCCATCCTTCGTTTTGCTCCCTTTACCGTATTTTCATAAAAAATCAAGAAAGGATTTCGATCATCAATATGCCGTCCGAAAATATTCAATGGTTTCCCGGACATATGGCGAAAACACGCCGTATGATAACCGAAAACCTTAAAAACGTAGACATCTTCATCGAAATTCTGGATGCACGAATTCCCTACTCCTCACGCAATCCCGAGATCGCACGGCTGACCGAGGGAAAGCCTACGCTTCTTCTTTTGAACAAGTCCTCGCTTGCCGATCCCGAGCAAAACAAACGCTGGCAAGCACTCCTGACACAGGGAAACACCCACTGTCTGCTTACCGATTGCGTAACGGGCGAAGGCATGAATCGGTTGTCCCCCACCATCCGTGAAATATTGGCGGAAAAGCTCCGTCGATATGAAGAAAAAGGAATGCACGGGCGCCGTGTCCGCGCAATGGTTTTGGGGATCCCGAACGTCGGAAAATCCTCCCTCATCAATCGAATTTGCGGGAATAAGAAAACAAAGGTCGAGAATCGCCCCGGAGTCACCCTGGATAAGCAATGGGTATCCACGGGAATCGGTGTCGATCTTTTGGATATGCCGGGAATTCTTTGGCCGAAATTTGAAGAGCGGCGCGTGGGTGAAAATCTTGCCCTGACAGGTGCGATCCGCGATGGAATCCTTGACGTGGAGTCACTCGCCGTGGTGCTTTGCAAGCGTCTGCGCACCCTTTATCCCGAGCTTTTGGCAGAAAGATATAAGCTTGGAGACCTTTCCACATATGAAGAGTATTCCGACTATGAGCTTTTTGAAGCAATCGGAAAGAAGAGAGGCTTTCTGATCAGCGGTGGTGAAATCAATACCGAAAGAACCGCGATCACGCTGTTGGAGGAATTCCGCAATTGCAAGATTGGCAGAATCACGCTTGACCGCTATTCCAAGGAGGAGGTACGCCGTGCTTGAATATCAGCTTGAAGCAGAATTGCATGAACAGGGCTATTCCGCAGTTTGCGGAGTAGACGAGGCGGGACGCGGTCCTCTTTGCGGTCCCGTGGTTGCCGCAGCCTGTATCCTACCCGACGGACTTGTAATAGAGGGCTTGAATGACTCCAAAAAGCTGACGCCGAAAAAGCGAGATCTCCTTTACGATTTTATTATCGAGCATGCACTTGCCTACTGTATTGCCGAGGCAAGCGTGGAGGAAATTGACCGTCTGAACATTCTGGAAGCAGATCTGCTTGCCATGCGGAGAGCCATTGACGGGCTTGCGATCAAAGCCGATTTCGCATTGATCGACGGAAACGTGGCAAGAGATTTTCAAATTCCCGCGTGCGCTGTTGTCAAGGGGGATGCCACAAGCCCCAGCATTGCCGCCGCGTCGATCCTTGCAAAGGTGACGCGAGACCGTCAATGCGAGGAACTTGACCGTGCCTATCCGCAATATGGGATCGCAAAGCATAAGGGCTACGGAACCAAGGAGCATATGGCGGCACTTCGTAAATACGGTCCTGCCCCGATCCACCGAAAGCAATTCATTCGTTTTTTGGAGAAGGAATCATGAAATTCCACACAACAAAGGAGATCGGTGACTTCGGAGAAGCCAAAGCCGCCCGTTATCTTTGGTTGCACGGATACACCGTAAAGGAGCGAAATTGGCGTTCCGGAAAATGTGAGATCGATATCATTGCCACAACATGGCGAGATATTGTGTTCACAGAGGTCAAGACCCGAACCTATACCCCCGAAACCATTGTCAATGCGCCGCCACCGGGACTTGCCGTACACACGGAAAAGCAACGGCACACACGGCAAGCGGCACAAAACTATCTGTTTCGACATCCGACAAGCAAGCAACCTCGTATGGATGTGATCGAAGTATGGCTCTTACAAACCGATCCCAATAAAAAGCCGAGGGTTGCAAGGATCCATCATATCAAAGCAGCATATTAAGGAGAATGATATGGAGCTTTCTTTATTTGACCTTCATTGCGATACCCCTTATGAGATGCTTCAAAAAAAGCAGCCTCTGACCCAAAATCAGCTTGCCGTTTCATTGGAAAACGCCTCATGCTTTCGTCAATACACTCAAGTTATGGCACTTTGGACCGATTGCCGTTTGGATGATGAAGCAGGTTGGCAAAAATACCGTGCCATGCTGCAAAATCTGACCGATGACCCCGCGATCCAATCCAAGCAAGCCGTAATCGACACCCAAGTATCCAACTCGATAGTCCCCACACTGCTCTTGGCGGTAGAGGACGCGCGTATCCTTTGCGGCAGGCTTGAAAGAGTGGAAGCACTTTACCGTGACGGTGTCCGAATCCTGACACCGCTTTGGTCGGGTGTAACCTGTATGGGTGGGTCGCACGATACCGACGTGGGACTAACCGATTTTGGAAAATCCGCAATTGAAAAAGCCGTTTGTCTTGGTATGATCCCCGATATTTCTCACGCATCCGAGCAGTCAGCCGATGATATTTTTCAAATTGCAACCAAATATAACCGCCCCGTGATCGCGTCGCACTCCAATTCTTACACGGTATGCCCCGTTTCGCGCAATTTGCGTGACGGACAGATCCGCAATCTTCTGCGTTGCGACGGCGTGATCGGAATCAACCTTTATCAGAATTTTTTAAAGAAGTGCGGAACAGCCACGGTTGAAGACATTCTTCCGCACATTGAATATTTTTTGGAGCAAGGTGCCGAAAAGAATCTTTGCATCGGAGGAGATTGGGACGGAGCCAAGCTTCCGGAGGATCTTCCCGA
>JAZOPW010000348.1:0-5351 GCA_045655785.1 Eubacteriales bacterium | reverse complement strand
GAGTTTGCCTAACAAAAGAAAAGCGCCGTGCTTGAAGTTTTATTTTACAAAGGGAATTTGCGTAGCAAATTCGCATAGCGGCTACTGTTTGTTCGCACAAAATATGATGCCGCGTTATTCGCTGCTCTGCGGAGCGCGAGGAGGGCTGCGAGCCCTCCACCTCGCAAGCTTTTGAAAAAGCTTGACCAAAACTTTTATCAAACTGACGAAACTCGTTCGCTTTGCAGGGAGCTCCGCCAAGATCGGTTATTGCTCGGTATTTTCGGTCGGTTTGATGTCCAAAAGAGCCTGTGCGCGTGCGGTCGGAATGTTGAAGCTCCAAACCGTGTCATCTCGCTCCTGCAGCTCCTTGGAAATGCCGTTCAGCGCGGCTTTGGTCTTTTGTAGAATGATCTTTTCATCCGTGGAAAGCGTCTCGCCCCCTTTCTTTTCCTCCAGACTGTCACGCAGCTCGACAAGCGCGGGAACCGAGGAAACGCCAAAGGACGCCGCCGTATCTACGTCAACCTCTTTCAATTCACCGTCAAGATAGGCATTGACGTTGTAGGACGCGATCATACCGTCCACGTTGGGCAGAACGATCAGCGCGAAAAAGAGAATACAGCAGACTGCAATCGAGGAGAACAGCGGCAGACGCTTGACAAATTGCCGAATCAGAACCAGCACAAAGATCGCGGCAAGCAGGAGCATCAGCCAGGATGCGTACACGCGCTTTTGGGTCAGTCCGTAAGAGTCGATATAAAGAACCATTTTGGAGAGCGCGGTCGCGATCAGAACCATGGTAAAGAGCGAAATGACCGCAGAATAGATGGCTTGCAGGCGTCCTTTTTCTCCCTCGGTGCGGCGAATCAACAGATTGAACAGGAGCAAAAGACATGCGTTGATCGCGCAGACCCAGCAAAGCTCAAAGAAGCCACTGCGCGCGTAGACGGCATAGGTCAGCTCCTCGGGCAGGCTACGGGTGAACGCCGAAATGTAATAATCCCATTGCGAGATAAAGAAAATCACGTAAACGGCGAGGATCGGGGTGACGGCGGCACAAAGCAATGCCTTCGGCAGGACGTGACAGCTTCCTATGTGCAAGGGAGTCGCGCCGCCGTTGTGGCGTTGACGTCCCCACTTGACGCCAAAAAGCGCACCAAAGAGCAGGATCGCCACCAAAAAACCGAGGATCACGTCGCGGATCGCTTCCCATGCACCGTCAATATGGAAGGAAAAGATCTTGTCAAGAAGTGCCGTAAACTGCTCGTCATAGGAGAGCAGAAGCACCACGATTGCGGTGGGGACTACGGCAACGGCAAGACCCAACAGGATCCAGCCCAGCGTGCGCATCAGGTTTCCGTTCGATTCCTTTTTGCGACTGCGGATCGGAAGTGCGCGGAAAATGTATTCGACCGAGCTCATCGGCAGCACCAGGATTGAGTGTATGATGTGGGCGATGCAATTTTCTCCCAAGAGCTTGCCGCCCGAAAGTCCGCAGACCGCATAGATCCAATACAGAAAGACACAGAAGATAAACAGGTAGAGCAGTCTCTGCAGAACCTGATTGGCTCCCGTGATCAAGCCCAGAGAGAGCAGACAGGTCAGTGCGGCAAGCGCGATGGCAGAGGGGGGTGGGATCACGCGTGAGCGGATCAGATAGAGTGCCGCAAAGCCGAAGAGCAGCCAAGCGAAGAGAAGTGCGCCGAGCGTGTTTTGCACGACGGGGAGCATACGGACAAAGAGAAATCCTACAACGATCGAAAGCCAGGCAAACAGCGTGTCAAGCCCTGAAAAGATCGGCTTTGGTGTTTCGGCATACGTGGAACGGTCGAAGGGATTTTGAGGGAAAAAGGAGTCCACGAAGCCTGCGGATTCCTCGGAGCCCTTCAAGGGTTGATCAGCTCGCGGGGGAGGGGAGTCTTGTAGGGACGCATGATTGGCTTGGGAACCAAAGGCGGTCGAGCCCAATGTGGCTTGCTCCTTTTCGGGCGACGCGTGGTCGGATGTGTGAAACGTACTCATATCAAGTTCTCCTTTCTGAGTCGGATCCGCCGTCGGGGATATATTCCAGAATATCCGACGGCTGGCAGTCAAGGACGCGACAGATGGCGTCCAGGGTGGAAAAGCGAATGGCTTTTGCGTGGTTGTTCTTCAGGATCGAAAGATTGGCAAGCGTGATACCAACGCGGTCGGAAAGCTCGTTGAGTGACATTTTGCGCTTTGCCATCATCACGTCAAGGTTGATCAGGATCATGCGGCACCTCAAATCGTGAAGTCGTTTTCCGACTTGATGCGTGTGGCTTCTTCGATGACGTTTTTGACCACGCGCAGGCAAAGCCCCACAAAGAATGCCGCGACCGCCATGGCGATGGCAAGCTGAAAATAGTATCCGAGCAGAACGACCAGCAGTCCCTCGGCAAAGCAGCACCATGAGACGGCGGCAAGCAGACGTGTGGCGATCCCTGTGAAGATCTGCTCACGCAGGACGGCACGGAGCAAAAAGAACAACAGCACCACGGCAACGAAGGCAACGGCGACCATGACGTATGCATCGACAAGAATCCAGGCTCTTGCCGTGTCGGTGATCTGCTCTCGGAAGTCAAAATGATTGTCCGCAGAATCGATCATGGACGTGACCACATCGGGCAACCAATAGGTCAGATACCCCAAAGCAAGCAACAGCAAAAAGGTCAGGATCAGCGAGATCACAGTTGGAATTTTACCCGACAAACGCATGGTTTTCATCTCCTTTTGGAAAAATTTTCGTTTCCGTGTAACCCGATTATATCACATCTATCACCGTTTGTCAATAGAAATTTATCGAAAAACAATAAAAAGCAAAAAAACAAATATGAAAACATGATTTTGTCACTTAAACACCGTTTGCCCTCTTATTTGGACGAGAAATCGTTTTTAAACTGCAGAGGTGTTTGACCGAAGCGGCGTCGGAAGAGTGCGATGAAGTGCGAGCAATCCGAAAAGCCCGCACGGATACAGGCGTCGGTCACGCTTGCGCCGTTTTCCAACAGACTCTTTGCATAGGCGAGCTTTTTTGCCTCCAAAAATTCCTTGGGCGAGAGGTGGATATATTTTCGGAACCAACGGTCGAGGGTGGCGCGGCTGATGTAGTGCCGCTCCTGTACGTCGCTGATGTGTCGGATCTCAGCAAAATGCTCATTGATGTCATCCACGATCCTCTGCATTTCGATCGGCATCAGGGACAGATCCTCATGTGGGAGCTTTTCGCCACCGTCGCTCAGGAGCGTCAGCAGACGCAGAAAGAGGGCGGTCTGCCGTAAGGACGGGTCCTCACACGACCGCAACCGATGGAACAGCTCGGTCAGTCGCTCGCGCTCCTTCAAAAAGGAATACCGATGCTCGGAAAAGGTATTTCGCAGAAAGCCGACGACCTCGGAGTCCACGCTGTCTTGGATCCACAGACAAAAATGCTCATGAACGCATGCCTTGTTGTAAATGCAGAGATGCACGTCACCGGGGGCGGTGAAGATCACGTCGCCGCTTTGGACGGCGTAGATGCGATTGTTGACGAGAAAGGCGACGTCCCCCGACAGGTTGAAGTAGATCTCATAGCAGCTATGGATATGCGATTCGTCAAGCTCGGGATCGTCGGGGCGGTGGTATTCGTCCTTGTAGGAAAGCGTGTAGCGCATATCGGCAAACGATGCCGCCATTCGGTTGAGATTGGGTTGATTGATCATGCATCTGCTCCATGTGAGTGGTTTTTCATATTTTTTGATTGAATTTTTGTAGAAATACAAAATATTTTATGTTATCATTATACTGCATTCATAACAAAAAGTCAATACCAAAGGAGGAATCGAAAAAATGAATTACAATACTCGAAACAAACAGGCGGACGAGCAATACCGCTCTTTCGTTGCGCACCCCGAAAGCGTCCCCTTCTATTACACCTATGGCAGTGTCGCGTACAGCGGCTTTTCAAGCAGTGCACTGATCAGCAGTACGTCCGAACGGCAGGGAGAGCGTGAGACCACCGAGATGCGCTTTACCCTCGACGGTGAGATGACCGCCACACTGAAGCTGGCTCATTATTTTGATTTCGGCGCGACTGAATGGACTGTCTTTTTTGAAAACAACGGCACCCAAAACAGCCAAGTGCTGGAGGGCGCGGAAACGCGCGTGCGCTTTGCGGGCGAGCGTCCCGTTTTGCGCGGCAGCCTTGGAGATCTCGTCAATTTCTACCGTCCCTACGCGATCGAGCTTGACAGCATGCCTGCGGAATTTTCCTCGGACAGCGGACGTCCCACGCACATCAATTTCCCCTATTTTAACCTCGAATGCGGAAACGGCGGCGCACTTCTTGCCATCGGTTGGTCGGGAAGCTGGCATACAAAATTCGAATCCGACGGCAACGAAACGCTCTGGACCGCAAGCTCCACCAACGGTCTTCACACCTATCTTGAGCCCGGTGAGTGCATTCGTACCGCGCTCTTTGTCGTTCTTCCCTACAACAAGCGCAACGAGGACTACGCCACCAACGTATGGCGCCGCTGGTTCATCGCGCACAACCTGCCGCCCATGGACGCGTCGGGGAAAAAGCCCGAGCCCTTTTCCGCCTGTTGTCTGGCGTACGATACAGGCTTGCCGAACTCCGACGGCAGTATCTCCGAGCGGTACTTTACTTGGAAGCCCTCGCTGGATAAGATGATCGCCGAGGGAGTAAAGGTCGATTTCCGCTGGTTTGACGCAGGCTGGTATATCGCGCCCGATGGAACCAGCCCCGAATCGGATTGGTGGGGCACCGTCGGCACCTGGGAGCTTGACAAGAACAAATGGCCCGACAAGACCTTTTTGGAATCGACCGACTATGCCCGCGCAAACGGTATGAAGACCCTGATGTGGTTCGAGCCCGAGCGTGTGACGCAGGTCGATGCGATGGTTGAAAACTTCGGATATCGCCGTGAGTGGGCGATCGTTGGCGGCCAGAAGCCCAAGAGACCCCAGCATATTTATATTGTAAACAACATCGGTGACCCCGACTGTCTTGCATGGACCACCGAGCGCATCTGCAAAACCTTGCGCGAAAACAAGGTGGAGATGTACCGCGAGGACAACAACTTCAACCCGGGCGAGCTTTGGGGCAAGCTGGACGGCGACAAGGATGACTGCCGCACGGGAATGACCGAGTGTAAGGTCGTAATGGCACACTACAAGATGTGGGATGACATCATTGCCTGCACACTTTCCTACGGCGGTTGTGGATTTGTCGATTCCTGTGCGTCGGGAGGCGGCAGAAACGACCTCGAGTCACTCCGTCGCGGTATTCCGCTTCTGCGCAGTGACTACGACCGCACCACCACCTCGATGCGTCTTTCTATGACCACCGC
>JAZOPW010000347.1:0-4466 GCA_045655785.1 Eubacteriales bacterium | reverse complement strand
AGAACGACATGGCTACGATCCGACTTGGTTGTGGAGCTTGACGGCGGCGGACTTCGTGCTGACATTACGGCTCGATTGGTCTTTATCGACGGAAAAAGAGTGGAAATGTCACCGAAGGAATACGATCTGTTCTTCTATCTTCTGAAAAACCGAAATATCGCACTGTCAAGAGAAAAGCTTTTGAGTGAAGTATGGGGATATGACTTTTTCGGTGATGCGCGTACGCTTGACACGCATATTAAGCTGTTACGCAAAAGCTTGGGAAGATACAGTCACTTTATCGTGACACTCAGAGGCGTCGGCTATCGCTTTGAGGGAGTATGAACAACAGATTTTCTTTTGCAAAACGGTTGAAGGAAAAGCGCGAAAAGGGTGTCAGTATCAGGTGGAAGATCGCTGTTTATTTGTCGTTTGTGATTGCGCTTGCCTTAATCATTACGTGGTTCTTTCAGGTGTTTTTGCTTGACGTGTTCTTTCGGGCGGTAAAGAAAAACGAAATGCAGGAGGCTGCCGACCGCTTGGCAGAAAAGCTCGGGGAGGACTCTCTGAAAAACGAAGCCTTTGGAGCGGCTGTGGATCATGCGCTTTGCGTTATGGTCTACCGCATGGAAGAGGATCACTTTTCCGCAATTGCAAACGTAGATGCTACAGGAAGCAACGTGATCATGTCCTTGCCGCAGAAACGGCTGGCAGAGTTTTATTTGGATGCCCAAGAGCAGGGCGGTGCCAAATTCTTCAGAATTACGTTTGGCGGACTCGAGGTGAAATCGAATACGGACATGGATATGTTTTTCGATAGCGTTCAGGTAAATGACGCGCAGGGAAAGCCGATCCGTGTTCCGTCTCGAAATATCCGATTGGTCTACGTACAGGTTGTGGAATCCGATCTCGGTCAACCGCACATGATCCTGCTTGATGCAAGCATGCAGCCGCTGAATGAAACGGTTCAAACGCTTTCCTATCAGTATGTTTGGATCACCGCAATTATTTTGATGATTGCGGGAATTACCGCGTTTTTGCTATACCGAAGCATTTCAAGCCCATTGATTCGCATGACCGAATCGGCAAAATTGTTGGCGCGCGGAAATTATGACGTTGAGTTTTCGGGCGAAGGGTACCGTGAAACAAGAGAGCTGGCGTCAACTCTGAATTATGCATCCAATGAGCTTTCGCGATTGGACCGTCTGCAAAAGGAGCTGATCGCCAATATCTCGCACGATCTGCGCACGCCGCTGACCATGATCAAGGGATACGGTGAGATCATGCGCGATTTGCCGGGAGAAAATACAGCGGAAAATATGCAGGTTATCATAGACGAGACCACAAGACTCTCGGATCTTGTCAATGATCTGTTGGATCTTTCCAAAATTCAATCCAATGCCTTGGTGCCGAATCCAACCGCATTCGATTTAACAGGGGCGATCCGAGAGGTCATGCATCGGTATGATACCTTTATCAAGCATAACGGATATCAGCTTTCCTTTGATGCACAAGACGACATATGGGTATATGCCGACAGGGGCATGATCCTTCAGGTTGTCTACAATTTAATCAATAATGCAATCAATTATACGGGTACTGATAAGCGTGTCACGGTAACGCAAGCCGTTTCGGAAGATAGGGTGCGTGTATCCGTAACCGATACGGGAGCCGGCATTGAGCCCGAAGAGATGCCGCTGATCTGGGATCGGTATTATAAGGTGGATAAGGTTCACCGCAGGGCAAAGATCGGAACCGGATTGGGACTTTCGATCGTAAAGGGAATATTAGAGAAGCATCAGGCGGTCTATGGCTTGAACAGCACGGTTGGGAGCGGTTCTACCTTTTGGTTTGAGTTGCCCTTGATCACACCTGCCGATATGCTCTCGATACAATCAGACACGGAGGTATGACTTTTGAATTCGTCTGTTATCAACATTTTGAGGTGTCCTGTTTGTCGGTCGGCAATGGAGACAACCGATCAAAAGGTATGTCGCTGTCTCGGTTCGCGGACACATTGCTTTGATTTTGCAAAAAGCGGATATATAAATCTTGGTGGACCGCAAACAGGTGAGGGGGATTTGAAGGATGCTGTCCTTGCAAGACGCACATTTTTGGATGCGGGATACTATCAGATGCTCTCGGACAAGCTCAACACACTATTAGACGAAATTCCGTCCAAAACCCTGTTGGATGCAGGCTGCGGAGAAGGATATTATACCAACCGTATGGCAAAGAACCGTGACGTGCTTGGTATTGATCTTTCAAGAGCAGGCATTGATTATGCGGCAAGACGCGCCAAGCAATTGCCATCAGACGCGGCGTTTTGTGTGGCAAGCATCTTTTCCTTGCCCGTTTTGGATTCATCGGTTGATGTGGTGACCAATTTGTTTGCGCCTTGCTCCGAGGAAGAGTTTACACGTGTATTAAAGCCGGGCGGCTATGTTGTCTTGGTTGGTGCGGGAGAGCGTCATTTGATGGGCTTGAAACAGGTTTTATATGATGATCCTTATTCCAATCCCGGAAGAGCAGACCTTCCAAAGCACATGGAGCTGATTCAAGCACTGCATTTGCGATCTGAGATCACAGTGGAAGGTCGGGAACAGATTCAATGTCTGTTTTCCATGACGCCTTATTATTGGAGAACCTCTCCAAAGGACCGTGCAAAGCTTGAATCGGTCGAAAATCTGACTACAGAAGTTGATTTTGACATTTTTCTTTTCAGAAAGGGACTTTAACATGAAAATTTCGGTTTGCATTCCCATGTACAATGAAAATCGGGTCATCGAGCAAACAGCCAAAACGCTGTCCGCTTACATGCAAGCACATTTTGAGGATTATGAGATCCTCTTCTGCAGTGACGGAAGCTCGGACGGTTGTGACGAGACCGTGCGCGCGCTTGCTTTGCCGAATGTTCGTGTGATCGGATATGCACAAAATCGCGGAAAGGGATATGCAGTACGAACCGCTATGCTGGAGGCTACGGGGGATATCAGAATGTTTACCGACGCAGACCTGGCATACGGAACCGATGTGATCGAGCAGGTTGCCAATGCCTTTGTCGCAAATCCGCAAGCAGACCTGGTGATCGGCTCCCGAAATCTGAACAAGGATGGTTATGAAGGATACACATTTATTCGTCGATTGGCATCCAAGGTTTATATCCGTGTTCTTTGTATTGCCGGCGGCTTTCGACTCTCGGATTCGCAATGCGGTTGTAAGGCATTTACCGCAAGGGCGGCACAAACAATTTTCCCAAAATGCGAGGTGAACGGCTTTGCCTTTGATTTTGAAGCCATTCTCTGGGCGGTAAAGCTTCAGTATCAAATTGCGGAAATTCCTGTTCGCGTGATCAATCACGGGGAATCCAAGGTTCACATCATTCGGGATACCTTCCGTATGTTAAAGGATCTCCGAAAAATGAGAAAAAGGATCAAAAAAGCATCTGTTTCATGAATCGAAATAAAAAATTTGAATAAAAACAAAAAAACTTTAAAAAAGGGCTTGCTTTTTTCAAAACAATGTGATATAATATATGGCGTTGCGGAGGCATAGCTCAGTTGGTTAGAGTGCATGCTTGACATGCATGAGGTCGCTGGTTCGAACCCAGCTGTCTCCACCAACAAAAAACGCACTTTTGTCTAAAGACAAAGGTGCGTTTTTTGAATGATGTTTGCCTTCGGCAAATGATGTTGGCTACGCCAATGATGACGGCTTCGCCTAATGATGCGTGGCTTCGCCACATTTTATGGCAAACATCGCATCATTGCGACCAACGGTAGCAACATCATTTTGAGCGAAGCGAAAAACATCATATCGCCGCAGGCGATGCATCATTTGACAAACATATGAATTTAGATATAATATTGGAAAAGGAGGTGCAACTATGAAAGAAAACAAACTCGTCGAACTTTCAATGGATTTCTCCGTTGATATTATAAACCTCGTTAAATATCTAAAAGCTAATCACGAAACAATTATATCCAACCAAATCGGAAGAAGTGGAACCTCAATTGGCGCCAATATTCACGAAGCACAATATGCACAAGGCACAAAGGATTTTATATCGAAATTTGAAATCGCGCTCAAGGAAGCAAGCGAAACGGGATATTGGCTCGAATTGCTTTATAAAACAAAGTATATTGACGAGCAAACCTTCAAAGCATTATCATCCAAATGTACTTCTTTACGCGTGATGTTAATTGCTTCTTGTAAAACCGCAAAGGAGAATTGTGATGGTGAAAAGTAGAGAATATGCATCTCATTCATTCCCCGAAGATTTCACCTTTAAGATCAAATTTGATCGAGCAGAAGTCAAAAGAAAATGATATCGAGAACGGTAGACACCTTTTGTTCGTTTTTACCTATGTTCAGACACCTTTTCACTCGTTTAAGTCAACAAAAAGAGCAGGTCAAAAGACCTGCTTTTTTTGTCGGTGGAGAATAGAATGATCTGTGTGGGATTCGAAAAGGGCGGTATCGCAGAA
>JAZOPW010000346.1:0-6098 GCA_045655785.1 Eubacteriales bacterium | reverse complement strand
GAAGACAACATTCACACACAACTCCTTGGCTCACAGAACGACATGGCTACGTCCGACTTGGAAACTTTTGAAAAAGTTTCCCCACACCCTTTCAAAACTTTTCAAACAATTTTTTATTGCTGTTTGATTAACTTCTGTGCGCTTAAGACATGCAATAGCTCCCACTATGAGGAGTCTCTACCGCTAGACATATTGAAGTGGTTTGAGCAGATGTACGCACTCCCTCCTCGGAAAGAAAGCCAAACCAAGTCCGTCATCTTGAGCGGAGGGAAAACCGCGAAGCGGTTGAACCCGTAGTCGAAACCCGAAGGGCGACCGAGCATAGCGCAGGTCGGATCTCGGACGCAACTCTATAGGAGGGACCACTCCCATTTTGTGTAGAAACAGATGGTCTCGCTGCCACTCGGTCACACTCCCATTCTGACATCACACTGGGGTGTCATTCATTATATGCACGTCACTTCACCCCCCAAAAGATCCGAGTTTTGTTTTCATGAAACTTTCTCTTTTTTAAAGAAATATTATGTAAAAACAAAAAAGCATCACAAGCAAAACTACTATATACCATTTCCCACACTGCCGACCAACGCGTTCCAGATCGTTCCGATCGAAAAGAATATCAGAGACACTCAATAAGGAATAGACCAAAATTCCCACAAAAAGTGGAATTGATAAGACGTGATACTGCGTCGCAAGCTGAAAATCAAGCTGTAACACCGCAATAAAGCCGCGGGTAAGACCGCATCCGGGACAAGAAATCCCAAATATATTTTTAAATAGGCAAAGCGGAACAGAAACAAATTTTGTAATCACATAAAACACACAGAAAAGAGCAAGCCCCAGCATCACAGAATGCAGGGCTTGCTTTTTCCTTTTTGAGGCTTGCTGATATTTACGCCAAGGGTTGACCATAGCTGTCACGGAAGCCGCCGGAAAGAATACTGATCAAATCGATAACCGTTCCTATTCCGCAAATGCCGTAAGTAAAGAGGTGAATGACACCGCTTCCAACCTTGCCTACGTACATTCTATGCAGTCCGGCAATTCCAAAGAAGCCGATGATGCAGAGAATCAACGCAACCATTTTGCTCTTTCTTGCAGGCAATCCATACCCCATGCCATTCGCAT
This sequence comes from Eubacteriales bacterium, assembly GCA_045655785.1. Taxonomy (GTDB): domain Bacteria; phylum Bacillota; class Clostridia; order Oscillospirales; family CAG-272; genus UMGS1865. The sequence continues at coordinate 4,970 of JAZOPW010000346.1, read as the reverse complement.
TTGTGTTTGTGTTGGTGTTTACGCTATCATTGGAGTTTGTGATGTTGATGGTAGGAACGGCAGCACTTTGTCCATGACTTTTTGCTTCGTCCAAAACGTTGCCAAGATCCTCCTTACAATACATTCTCCCCTTGACCTCTACCAAGCAATCCTTACAAAAGGGTTTTCCGCAGTAGGCACACATACCGTCTGCTTCGCGCTCGGGATGATTGGTACATTTCATTTTTTTGTTCCTCCGTTTTCTTTATTATTTTCTTTTAAATAATCTTTTACCTTTACAAAAGCCGTGCGTCCAACAAAAAGAATACAAATTCCAACAATTACACAGCTGATAAATCCACCGATCAACAAAACAGGAATCATATTAGAAAAATTAAGATTTTTGAAATCAAACATTTCTGTGTTCAATGATCCCGCCAAAAATGCGATACCAACCGTAAGCAACAAACAAATGACGGCAAGAACAATCACAGAAATCACCTGTGTAAACAATGACTTGTTTTTCATTATGTTTAAACCTCCTTTTTTGAGTTAAAATATAACTACTGTTGATTATTATATCATATTTTAAACTAATTGTCAATAGTTTGAGTTAAAAATGTTATAATATTTTTCAAGATGTTTTTTAGTGAGGTATGCGACATGAATATTGGTGAAAAGATTAGAAACAAACGAGAAGACATGGACATTTCACAACGAGATATGGCAAAGCTGATCCCCATGAATCAATCCAACTACTCAAAAATCGAACGCAATCGCCAAGAACCCAGCATCGAACAGCTCCGTCGAATCTGTCAGATTTTAAAATTAGATCCTCGTTATCTGCTAAATTTAGACACCTTTGAGTCTCTTTCGGAATCCGATATCAAATTGCTCGCAGACATAAAAGAGTTTATCAAAAGCCATCCGGAGGAACACTAAAAACGCATTTTTTCAAAAACTTACGGCTTCTAAATGTCAAAAGAAAAAGAGACTGCCTCAAATGCAAATTCTGAAGCATTTGAGATAGCCTCTTTGTTTTTATGAAATCAACAATATAACGCCTTCACGATCTCTGTGTAAAGCCCTTCGGCGTACAAGCCAAAGCCAAAATCATTGGGGTGGAGGCGCAAATCGGCATAAAACTCCTTTAACGCGGGGACGAAATTCCATCCGTTGATCACCGTTACGTTCGGGATCTCGGCACATATCTCGCGGATCAGCGTGTCTACCGTTTTGGCTGGAGCGCCGTAGGAAGTGGTGTTTTTTTCTCCATCCAGACGGCAGATCGGTGTGATGGCAAAAATCTTCGCGGTGGGATATTGCTCGGACAGGTGCTCATAAAAAGCACGACAGCTCTCGCGCGTAGACTCATAGGTACGTCCTGTCCAATTGTTCGTTCCATAGGCGACCGTAATCAGGTCGGGCGTAAAGTCATCGGGTGTCTCGATCATATACGGACAGAAAACGTCGCCACCGATCCCCTTGTTGACCTCGTCGGCGTCCAAGAGTCTTGCCAATCTTGCCACGTAGGAAAGTGACGGATAAGACGCATCGTAGCCCTGTGTGATCGAATCACCGAACGCGATCATGCGATATTTGCGAGTCAAGCCCTCCAATTGGGATCCGTCGGCAAGCTCGACGTCAAACAGATCGATCCGACGCGACCAAGGCAGATAAAGCTCCACGTCCTTGATCCCCACAGGTAAATCCAAATTCACACGTCCCTCGTCGATCACGCCGCCGTCGGTTCCGAAATGCTTGACCATTTGTCCATCGACGTAAAGATCAAACCAAGCATACCCACGGCTGGAGCCGCGATAGGCATGATAGGCAAACGACAGATACGGAGAATCGGTACGAAAAGCCAAGCGAATACACGATGCGGCAAAGCTTTTTTTGTAAAAATCCATCTCCCCCGCATTCAGATAGGCATTCGCCTGCGACTCGGTAAAGCGGTTCAAGAAGAACACGCCGTCCCTTTCCTCTATTCTCACCGCACCCCTTACAATGGCACGCATTTGTTCCAAATTCAACAGCATACTATTGACGATCCTTTCTTTTTGAAAAAACAGAGACGCGGACCCATCGAAATCCACGCCTCTATATTGTATCATATTTTTTTGCATCCTGCAAGATGTATCATGCTTTTTCTCAATTTTTCTCTATTGTTTAAAGCGGATCAAACTGTGTTTCGATCACCTTGGCAGAGCATACGGGAGAATATCTCCAATAACCGATATGCTTTGTGGTATGAGGATCAATATAATATTGCAGCCGACCTCTCACCGCCTCGCCGCCCATGCTGTCGATCAGCACCAGCTTGATCTTCATCCGCTCGGGAACCACGCTTTTGATGTAAACCGCCGCACTCTGTCCGATCCGTGCGCGCATCTCCTCGGCGCACCCCTCCTTCAGCTCGGCAAGACCTGCGAGATTGGGTGTCAGCTCCACAAACACGCCGTAGCTCTCCACGCTTCTGATGATCCCCGCAACGGTCTGCCCCGACTCAAATTGGGCAACGTTTTCCTCCCACGTCCCCAACAGCTCACGCAACGTGACGTAGATCCTGCCGTTTTCGGGGTCGATGCTCTTGACCACAACGGGAAGCTCCATGCCGCAGGTCAGCCTGTCGCGCGGATGCGAGATCCGTGACACCGAGATGCAATCGACCGACAGCAGCGACGAAACACCGCACCCGACGTCCAGAAAGGCTCCGAAGGGCTCCATATGCGTCACGCGTGCGGGAATCACGTCCCCTGCTCGAAGCCCCGACAGGTAGCGATGGACACACGCCTGCTGTGCCAGACGTCTGGAAAGGATCGCCGTGAGATATCCGCCCCGGTTTTCGAGCGCAACCACGCGGAATGCCACAGGCTTTCCCACCCGTGTGATCAGAGCGATGTCCTTTCGCACCTCCCCGACGCGGCAATAGACCGCCTCCTCGGGCTCGATGATTCCCTTTGCACAGGGCAGATCGACGTGCAGACGCATACGGCTGTCGCACAGCGTCACAGGTGCCTCAAGGATCGCGCCGTTGTTCATGGCTCGCTCAAGTCCAGACGGTGTTGAGATATATTCACGGTTTTCAGGGGTTCCGATCCGCATTCCTTCGGGTTTATATAATTCGTTCATCTTTTCCTTGCCTCCGTTTTTTCGGTGTTTCCGTTTTTTGTATATCGTATGCAAGGAAAAAGGAAAATATGACTTTTTTGAAAAATATCAATATTTCGCTACGATCTCTGCCATGCGGTCAAGCTTGGTCTCGATATCGGCAACCAGCTTGAATTGCGTACGGCAGCGATCCAAATTGTGATTTTCTCTGTGAATGCGGAAGTACACGTCCCCGTTGAGATGGTCGGTCAGGAATCGCATACCGCACTCCAGCGTGAGAAGAAGTGCCGAGAAGGGCAACAGCTCGCGCTCGCGCGGCGTGATGTCCTCGCCAACCTCCTCCAAAAAAGCCTTGGTAAATGCCTCGAAATAAGTCAGATCGAACTCGATCTTCGAAAGATCGGTCTCGTCCTCGTCTCCCGTGGACGCACCAAAGCGAAGCGCGTCTCCAAAATCATACAGCATGGAGCCGGGCATGACCGTGTCGAGGTCGATCACACAGACCGCCTCATGCGTCTGTGCGTCCAGCATGACGTTGTTGAGCTTGGTATCGTTGTGCGTCACGCGAAGCGGCACCGAGCCATCCGCGATCGCGTCGGTCACACGGCTGACGCAATCGGCGTGCGACAGCACAAAATCGATCTCGGGCTGCACCGATGCGGCACGTCCCGCGGCATCCTTCTCCAATGCCGCGCGGAATTGACAGAGTCGGTCATAGGTATCGTGAAACCTCGGAATGACCTCATGCAGGGTGTGTGCAGGAAAATCCGCCAGCATCCGCTGGAATTTTCCGAATCCGTGTGCCGAAGCTGCAAACAGCTCGGGGCTGTCTGCACGGTCAAAGGACTTTGCTCCCGTAATGAAATAGTACATACGGTAGGCATTTCCCTCGGGATCGATGTAGCAGGGAGCGCCGTCCACGGTGGGGATCGGCGTTAGAGTCTCGCGCATCGGGTCACCGCCCGCCTCCTCGATCTTTCGACGCAGATGCGAGGTCACGGCAAGAATGTTCTCCATGACCGCATTCGCGTCGCGGAACACCGAGGTGTTGATGCGCTGTAAAATCGTCGGAGGATCGCTCTGCACCAAATAGGTGTCGTTGATGTGACCGTTTCCAAACGGAACCGTCTCCACCGTTACGTTGAATTGACGCAGGATCTCATTCAAATCACTTTTCATGTTAAAGAACCTCTCTCATATGTATGATCAAAAAATTTTATAAAAAACAAAAAAGGTATTGCAAAATAAAGTACTTTGTGTTATCATATAGTATAGCGTATCCAAAAACAAATATAAATGGAAAATCGGGTAATAATCCTTTGAAAACGGACATTTTTTTAGAACAAAACAGTAACGGAAGAGATCTTCCCATTGCAAGATGTCCCGACATTCTGGCATTCTATGCCGCTCTCAACCGTTTTTTTCGGTCAAGCCATAATTTTGCGGGAGAAACCCACCCGTTTTATGAGCTTGTCTACGTGGTAAACGGCTGTGTGGGGATCACAGCAGGGGAAGAGGTCTATCAGCTGAAGGCGGGACAAATGATCCTGCATTACCCCAATGAATTTCACCGAATCTGGTCGGAATTCGGAACAGAGCCTCACGTATTGAATATTTCCTTTTATGCAGCGTCCATGCCATTTTGCGAGGGACGCGTCTTGCAGCTGGAGGGTGCGGACGGAAGCCGACTTGTGGACATCTGCGAGCAGCTGCGCCGCGGCTTGAAAAATGCCGACCGTCAACTGCTCAATGAACAGCGTCTGTCTCTGGAGCTGTGGCTGTTGCGCGTGATGGGACGCGGAAGCAAAAGCGTGGCTCCCTCCGATTCTGCGTCGGCATTGCGCTACGCGGAGATCGTCAGCATCCTGCGCGCACAT
>JAZOPW010000345.1:0-2934 GCA_045655785.1 Eubacteriales bacterium | reverse complement strand
ACGTCCCAGGTCTTGGGGTCGGAGGAGTAGCCGATGGAATAGGTATCCTTAATGGTGTAGCCCTTACCGGTCAGGTACTCAACAACCCAATCCTCATAGGTGCCTGTGCCCTTTACCTCTGCCCACTTTGCCTTCATCTCGGCTCTGTCAGCAGACTTGATGGGCTCGGTGCAAACGATCACATCGTGGTAACGGTAGCTGTCGTTACCCCACAGAACCGGCGTAGCGGTGTAGGGAGCGACTCTGGAAATTGCATACATACCGCCGTTGGTGGAAAGGGGAAGCATAACTGCTGCCTCCATCAGCTTTGCCTCGGCAATTGCCATCAAAGCCTGTCTTTCGGAAACGTTGGTAGCTGCCTTTGCTGCCTCGTATGCAGCATAGAAATCACCAAGTACTTCGTCGTAAAGCTTTTCAGAAACTTCGTCGTACTTGAGCCCTTCGTAGGGGTCAGTGTATTCCACTTTTTTGCCGCATGCAGCAACGGGAATCAGCATAACCACAACCAAGAGCAATGCCAAAAGTTTTTTCATGGTAGGTTTATCTCCTTTTTTTAATTTTTTTATTGCAAGCCCCATGAACGAGCGTACAACCACACAAAAAAGCGAGGCTCCCCTCGCGCGTATGCAAAAACCGAGTTCATCTGTGGCGTTTTTGCATATACGAAGGATTCATACAACCTGTATAAAACGCACGGGAAAGAAACTTCTTTTACTTATTATACCACACAACTTACTTTTTTTCAACCCATTTCTTTTTCCATGTATAACATTTCGGTTACATTGACATTTTTTAAAAACAGATTTAAGGTAGTATTGGACGTTTTTTACAACAAAAACAACGATTTTTCAACCCATATCGAAAAATTGTTGATCAACCGTTGGTTAAAAAAGTGTCCGAACCGACAAGCCCTGCGAGAGATAAAAAAACCTGTGTCTCTATTTTTTCCGAAAGACAAGAAACTATGTATCGGGGGATCAAAAGCAGAAAAAAGGATTGACAAAATCCATTCGGTGTATTATAATAATGCGGATCAAAAAATCATATTTGCAAGCCTGCTCCCCTTTGCGGAACACGGCAGAAAGGAATCCCATGCGCAAAACCAAAATTGTCTGCACCGTCGGTCCCGCAAGTGAAACCGAAGAGATCTTAACCGGACTTTGCCTTGCCGGAATGAATGTCGCAAGGCTCAACTTTTCCCACAGCACCCATGAGGAGCATCAAAAGAGAATCGATCTGATCAAGCTGGTACGAAAAAAGCTGGAAATGCCAATCGCCATCATGCTCGACACCAAGGGACCCGAGTACCGCATCAAAACCTTTGAAAACAAGAGCATAACCCTTGCGGACGGGGATCTGTTTACCTTTACCACGGACGACGTTGTCGGAAACGAAAGGATCGTTTCGGTCAGCTACCCGCGTCTGACGGACGAGCTGGAGGTAGGAGACACCATTCTCCTGAACAACGGGCTCATGACCTTTGAGGTCACAAAAATCGAAAAGCCGAATATTGAATGCAGAGTTTTGTGCGGCGGTGTCCTCTCCGACCGCAAAAGCATGAGCTTTCCGGGCAAGGTCATGAAGCAGCCCTATCTTTCCGAGCAGGACAAAAAAGACATTCGCTTCGGCATCGAAAACGGCATTGATTATATTGCCTGCTCATTCGTTTCCTGCAAGCAGGATCTGCTCGACGTACACGAATACCTCAAGGAGCTTGACGCCGACAGCGTGGAGCTGATCGCCAAGATCGAAAACCAATCCGGGGTTGATCACATTGAGGAGATCTGCGAGTGCTGTGACGGTATCATGATCGCGCGCGGAGACATGGGCGTGGAAATCCCCTTTGAGCATCTGCCCGCCATTCAGAAAAAGCTGATCACAAAATGCAGGATGCTCGGAAAGCGTGTAATCACAGCAACCGAGATGCTGGAATCCATGATCACCAATACACGTCCCACAAGAGCCGAGATATCCGACATTGCAAACGCAGTATATGACGGCACAAGTGCCATCATGCTGTCGGGGGAGACCGCGGCGGGAAAATACCCCGTGCAAGCGGTGGCAACCATGGCGAAGATCGCCGAGACCACCGAGGGAACGGTAGACTACAAAAAACGCTTTTACACCTCGGAATTTCAGATCCGCAACATGGTTGACGCGATTTCACACTCGACCTGCGGTATGTCGATCGATATCGGTGCAAAAGCCATCGTCGCCTGCTCGCTTTCGGGAATGACCGCACGCATGGTATCACGTTTCCGTTCCCCTGTTGACATCATCGGACTGACCACAAACGAAAACACCTGGCGTAAGCTGGCACTTTCCTGGGGCGTCATTCCCGCCATGTGCGAGCAATTCAACTCAACCGACGTGCTGTTTTATACCGCGAAAAAGATCGCGATCCGTGCGCTTTCCTTGCAAAAGAAGGATCGAATCGTCATCACGGGCGGCGATACCACGGGCTCCTCGGGAAACACCAATCTGATCAAGATCGAGGAGATCTGACCGAAGGTAACCTTCAAGTTGCATACAAAAGTTGTTTTTTCTGTAAAAATCTCATAAATCTATTGAAATTTTGCGCAAAGTCTGCTATAATAAAAAGGAATATAGCATTTTTTAGCATTAAAGAGGTGTATCACAGTATGAGCGAGAAGCTTTCCACACAGCCCTATAAGGGCACACGCGATTTTTATCCGCAGGAAATGCGCCTGCGCAATTGGTTCTTCGGTGTGATCCGGGAGGTCCTTGAAACGTCGGCGTTTGATGAATACAACGGTCCTATGCTCGAGTCTCTCGATCTGTACGCCGCAAAGAGCGGTGAGGAGATCGCCAATAAGCAGACCTATAACTTTATGGACAGAGGCGACCGTCATCTGGCGATCCGTCCCGAGATGACCCGCACCGTTGCCCGTATGGTCGCGGCAAGGATGAGTG
>JAZOPW010000344.1:0-2207 GCA_045655785.1 Eubacteriales bacterium | reverse complement strand
GACAGGTCGATTTCAATAATGCGGTCATACACCGCATCCGGATCGCTTGCCAGCGGCGTATAATCCTCGCCTCTGCCCTGCGCCTTCAAAAAGGCCTCGGTAATATCATCCGATGGGAAAATAGAAGTCGTGGCACCCAGCTCGGTACCCATATTGGTGATGGTGGCACGTTCGGGAACAGACAGCGTCTTGATCCCCTCTCCGCCCCACTCGATGATCGAGCCGACACCGCCCTTGACCGAGAGGATGCGCAGGATTTCAAGGCTGACGTCCTTTGCGGTCACAAACGGACGAAGCTTGCCCGTCAGATTGACCTTGATCATCTTGGGCATGGTGATGTAATATGCACCGCCTCCCATCGCAACGGCAACGTCAAGTCCGCCCGCACCAAATGCGAGCATACCGATTCCGCCACCCGTGGGGGTGTGGCTGTCGGATCCGATCAGGGTTTTTCCCGGGATGCCGAAGCGTTCCAGATGAACCTGATGACAAATTCCGTTGCCCGGACGAGAGAAATAAATGCCGTGCTTTTTCGCAATCGATTGGATAAAGCGATGGTCGTCTGCGTTTTCAAAGCCCGACTGCAGGGTGTTGTGGTCGATATAAGCAACACTTCTTTCGGTGCGGACACGGTCGATCCCCATTGCCTCAAATTCGAGATATGCCATGGTTCCCGTGGCGTCCTGTGTCAAGGTCTGATCAATGCGAAGCGCGATCTCACTTCCAACCGTCATTTCACCGCTAATCAGGTGTGCTTTGATAATTTTTTGTGCAATTGTAAGTCCCATTGGTTAATTGATCCCCCGTTTCTGGATATGTGCTTTTGCGTTTGCGATATGCTCTACCATATATTTTTCGGCAAGCTCGGCATCATGTGCTGCAATTGCCTCAAAGATCGCGCGATGCTCCTGCGAGGAGTGCGACGAACGAACGTCATTCTCCACCGACGCCAAGCGGTACTTCAATACCTTTTTGTGCAAAGGCATCAGCGTGTCATACAGCGCAATACTTCCGCTGAAACGGTAGATCAGCAGATGGAATTTACTGTCCATCGTATTGATACGGTCGGCATCGTGCTTCGGTACATAAAATTCTTGTAATTCTACCGTCTCACGCAGCTCGGCAAGCTGCTCGTCCGTAATGTTTTTTGCCGCCTCGGCAGCCGCCATTCCCTCAATGCGCATACGGATCGCGAGAATGTCTGCAAGATCCTTTTGGCTGACGCCAATCACAAGGATGCCCTTCGGTGTGATCTCAATGATATGCTCCTGCTCCAAGCGGCGCAATGCCTCTCGGATCGGTGTGCGGCTGACGCCGAGATCATTGACCAGCTTCAATTCGGTCAAAATGTCTCCCGGCTGATATTTTCCCGAAAGGATCTCGGTTTCCAAGCGGTCAAAAACCTGCTCGGCAAGCGATATTGATCTATGCTCTAACATACTATCCCCTCCTTACAGCCTGCAAAAACGTTTTCCGGAGAGCTCTTCGATCTTCTCCTCCAGCTCACCCACGGAAAGCAGGGTCTGTCTTCCGTCCTCATATTCCTTATCGATCCACTCCTTAAGTGCAATAACCAGCGGATCATGCTTATCAACCGCTTCGGACGCAGTCAGGCGGTAGTTCTCATTGATCCAATACGCGATACCCGCAAGACCCGACGCCTTGCCAAGCAAAACCGACGCGGAGCGGTTGAGGATCTTCTTGGTATCAAAAATGTTATAGATCTCCTCGTCCTTGAGGAGTCCGTCAGCGTGAATACCCGCGCGTGTCACATTAAAGCTTCTGCCCACAAACGGTGTCATAGGCGGGATCTTGTACCCGATCTCATGCTCAAAATAGTCGGCGATCTCGGTAATAGCTGTGGTATCCATACCGTCAAGAGAGCCACGCAGGGATGCGTACTCAAAGATCATTGCCTCCAGCGGCACATTACCTGTACGCTCCCCGATGCCGAGCAACGAGCAGTTGACGCCGCAGGCTCCGTAGAGCCATGCCGTGGTCGCGTTGGTGACTGCTTTATAAAAGTCATTATGACCGTGCCATTCGAGCATTTCACTCGGAACGTCGGAATAGTGCTGCAAGCCGTAAATGATGCCGGGCACGCTACGCGGAATGGCTACCTCGGGATACGGAACACCGTAGCCCATCGTGTCACACGCACGGATACGAACAGGGATGCCTGCATCATTCGACATTTTCATCAGTTC
>JAZOPW010000343.1:0-2175 GCA_045655785.1 Eubacteriales bacterium | reverse complement strand
GCTTGTTTTCCGGAAGCATGACAAGCACTCCTGCGATGTCTGCGGGAATTGAAGTGTATGGATATGAATCGCAGGTCTCCTGGGGGTACGGAATGTCGTATGCGGTAGGCGTATTATCGGTCGTTCTGTTTGTTCAGGTATTCCGATTGCCGTATATTCGATCTACCGATATGCAAACGAATGCACGGGATAGCGGTATCATGCAAGGATCAAAAGCTCGATGTGCAAATATATTTATTTGGTTATCTTTTTCAATTCTTGTAGGGATGATCCTTGCTATGTTCCTGCCGATCGGCAATACCGGAAGTATACTGATCAGCGCATTGATTTTCGGTTTTATCTGCCGAAAAACCGATTTAAAATTTATCGGATTATCTGCTGTAAAAAATCTTGGCCTGATGCTGTTCTTTGTTGGTTCGGGAATAACCGCGGGGCAAAGCCTGACGGGGGAAATCTATTGGATTGGGATTTTATACGGTGCAATGATCTCAGCGGTATCGATCTTTGGCGGTTATCTGCTCACTCACGGTTTGTTCAATTTTTCAAAGGTTGAGTCGTTATCTATCATTTGTGGTGGAATGACAAGCACGCCTGCAATCGGTGCTTTACAGGAGCGAGATCGGGAAGTCGATCTCTCGCTTTATTCAATGTCATATATCGGCGCGTTGATCACTCTGATCATGGCAGTCCGCCTTTTGGCATCGGTATTTGGATAGAGAGGGGGTGAGAATGTATGGAGACGTTATTCACTGTTTTACTTACGTCCGTTGCAAGTGTTTTTAGCGGTGTTGTTTTGTTCTTGATCCAAAGCCATTTGAAAAAGCAACGCAAGAAAGAAGAGGAACGGGAAACCGAAAAAGCGAATCAGATGACGCTGATTATTCGAACGTTGAATTCTCTTGGAAAGCTGACCGTCGCGAACAGCATTGCTTTGCGTGACGGGCATACGAATGGGGAGCTCAAAGATGCTTTAAAAGAATACAAGGAAGTTGAGACTGATCTGTTTGATTACCTTGCATCGGTGAAAAATTGAATTATACAGAGTCCCGTTTGATGCTGAATTGGTATTAAGCGGGATATCTTTTTTTGTTGAATGTGATGTTTTACCTGCATTTCATCGAACTTGCGGTTTATCTCAAGCCGACAAACAATATGCAAACAAATTGTAAACATGCTCACTTTACCCTTGACAAAATTGATTTCATAACCATTTCTGCCTTAACAGTGTGTCCTTTGCGGACGGTCTGCGCTACTATGACCAAAAGGCGACCTACAAAAGGATGCGCGAGGTCTCGGACTCGCTTTGTCGGGAATGGGGACTGTCCGTGATCGAACCCAAGGGCAGAGGGAGGCACATTGGAGAGATCAAGGACGAGGAAAACGGAAAGCTCACGATGCGAGGGCAGATCAAGGCGGATATTGACCAAGCCATCAAAGAGAACTATTCTTGGAGAACCTTTTGCAAAGCATTAGGCGAGCTTGGCTACGTGACCGAATGGCGCGGGAGCTTCTTTCGTATCCGTCCCGACCAAGGTAAAAAGTTCTTCCGCTTTGACCGTCTCGGTGACGGATATTCCGTTGAGGAGATTCGCCGCCGATTGAACGAAAACTACTATCAGCTTCAAAGACGCGAGGAAGAACCTTTTGTGCCACCCAAGCGCGACCGTGCAAAAGGCTTGTATGCGCTCTTTCTGCATTATCAGTATCTGCTCGGACATCTGCCAAAGAGCCGACCGCCAAATGATCCCGAAGCCTACGCGCAGATGAAAGCTGACAGAAAGAGATTGCAACAATATTCCGATGCGGCAAAGCTCTTGGGCAAGTACCAAATTTACACGGCGGAGCAACTGCATGACCATACGGAAAAGATCAGTGAGCAATTCAAGGCACTTGCCATCCAACGGAAGAAGCTGCAAAACCGTTTGAAGCGGATGCACGACAGTGGGCAGATGCAACCGATCAAGGATCAGATTGCGGAGCTGACCGAGCGCATGGCGGAGTTACGAAAAGAAATGCGGATCTGTACCAACGTGGCGGAGTGGAGCAATGCCGTGGAGGTGATCGTGAATCGGATCGAGAACCCCGAAGCAACCCAAGAAAAGACTGTCGATCAAGAAAAAGACGTACCGCGAACCTAAAAATTTTCAAAAAGCTATTGACACCATGTATAATGGT
>JAZOPW010000342.1:0-5283 GCA_045655785.1 Eubacteriales bacterium | reverse complement strand
GCATAGTAGAGCAGAGCGGCATAGTCAAAGATGCCGTTGCTGAAGGCAGAGAAACGGCTCAACACCGACACCCACCCGATCACGGCACGCACAACGTAGCTTCCGATCAGAGGCTGTCCGTCGGCGTCGGTCAGCTGATTGAACAGGCTCAACAGGATCATTGCCGCGATCACACCGATGGTGATCACCGCCGCGGAAAGCTGATTTTCGGTCAGAGCCGAGATCAGCGTACCCACCGCGATCAGCGCGGCACCGAGCAGAATGATTGCGATCACGCTGCCCACGATCTCACCCGTAACGGGTCCGATGTGCTTCAAGTTGCTGTCGGTACCTGCGCGCTCGGCATTGCCGATGAGGTACAGCGGAATGAAATTGATGCAGGAGACCAGAATACCGCTTACAAACACTGTCAGTGCTGCAAGATATTTTCCAAGCACCATACCCGTGATGGTGATCGGCGCGGTCAGAAGCAGCTGCTCGGTACGCAGCTTTCTCTCCTCTGCAAACAGGCGCATGGTAAGGATCGGGATCAGGATGATAAAGGACATGATCAGGAATGTGAAATAGGATCCCGTATCATAGCTTCCCGAGATGATGGTGGTATAGCAACACAGAAGTGCGGAGAATACCAGAAAAACTCCCAGATATACGTATCCGATGGGGTTGATGAAATAGGAGCGCATCTCCTTGCGATAGATGGCAAACATATTGAAAACTTCCTTTCTTTATCGGTCGGACGGCGTCAATCGTCGTCCTCTTCGTCATTCACGGTATCCATTGCCGATTCGTTGCGCTGACGCTGTGCCTCCTCATAAAGAGAAGCACCTACCTCGCGCTCCAAGGCACTCTTTTCTTTTCCGCGGCTTCGACGTGTGATACGGCTTTGCGCGTTGGTACGGATTGCCTTGAGCTCCTCGGACTTGTCCACAACGGTAATGAAGATGTCCTCCAGGTTCATACCCAACGCCTCCATGCCGATGATCGGCCAGCCGCGCTCGGCAAGCTGGAAGAAGAGCTTCTTGCGGATGTCCACGCCATACTCACTTTCGATCATGTAGGTATAGGCGTCGCCGTCTCTCTCGGCAAGCACCTCGGCATAGGAAATTCCCTGCATACCCTTGAGCAGTGTCAGGATCTCCTTTTGCGGCCCCGCGATCTTGATATTGAAGCGGCGGTTGTTTTCTACCACACGGGAAATGTTTTCGGTCTTTTCGTTTGCAACGATCTTGCCCTTGTTGATGATGATGATACGGTCACAAACCGCCTGCACCTCCTGCAGAATGTGCGTGGAAAGGATGACGGTGTGATCCTTTCCGAGTCCGCGGATCAGGTTACGGATCTCGATGATCTGCTTGGGGTCGAGTCCCACGGTAGGCTCGTCGAAAATGATGACCTTGGGATTTCCGATCAGCGCCTGCGCAATGCCCACTCTCTGTCTGTATCCCTTGGAGAGAGTACGGATGACCTTTTTGTAAACGTCCTTGATCTTGACGGTCTCGCAAACCTCTGCAAGATGCAGGGCGCGGTCGAGGGTACAGCCCTTGAGGTTGTAGTTGAAGTTGAGGTACTCCTCAACCGTCATATCCAGATACAGCGGCGGCTGCTCGGGGAGATAGCCGATCAGCTTTTTCGCGCCGATGGGATCGCGCAAAATGTCGATCCCCGCGATCGACGCCTTTCCCGATGTAGAGGACAAATATCCCGTCAGGATATTCATCGTTGTACTTTTACCCGCTCCGTTCGGACCCAAAAAACCGACGATCTCGCCCTTTTCCACCTCAAAGCTGATGTCGTCCACTGCGCAATGGGAGCCGTAGTTTTTTACCAAATGTTCAATTTTTATCATATAGAACGGAAATTCCTTTCTGTAATAAATTCGTTTCTGTCTGATTTACGCGATACGAAGATTATTTTACCACGAAAACATGAACATGATATGAACAACCGCAAAAATATCAAATACTCTTCTGAAATCTGCGTGAATTTTTTGTGTGAATTACCAACAGAAAAAAATTTTTGCCTTTCCTGTATAAAGACGCCGCAACAGGCAAAAATAGAAACAGCAGAGCAAACAGGCGACATCAGCCAACGCCTGTCTGTCAATACACAGAACAAAGGAGCAAAAGAAGATGTGGAAAAAATGGAAGGAATCCGAATTTTTCAAAAAAATGAAGCAGGTGCGCGTTAATCGCGCGATCTACCTGTCAGCAGTTGTCATTCTGCTCTCCCTTGCGGTCGTGCTTGCCATTACGGCGGCAACAAACCGTGCCAAAAGAGAACCCGGCAATGAAGACACCACGCCCACTGTAACCCAACCCAACAACGACCCCGCAGGAAAAGAACCCGATACCGACAAAGCCCCCGACGATACCAAACCCACCGTCAAGGATGAGGTTATCCCCGAGCTGGCTCTTCCGGTTTCGGGCAAGCTTGTCAAGCAGCACAGCGTAGACATTCAGGTCTTTTCTCAGACCATGCAGGATTGGCGCGTACACCTGGGAATTGACATCTCCACCGAGGAGGACGCCCCCGTTTGTGCCGTAGCGGACGGTGTGGTCGAGCAGGTATGGGAGGATCCCATGATGGGAACCTGTGTGGCAGTCTCTCACAGCGGTGAATGCGTCACCGTGTACAAAAACCTTGCCAAGGAGGTTGCAGAGGGCATCACATCGGGAGCCAAGGTACAAAAGGGACAGCGACTTGGAAGTGTGGGCGACACTGCTATGCTGGAGATCGCGGACGAGCCGCATTTGCACATGGAAATGACGGTCAAGGGCTTGCAGGTGGATCCTTTGGAATATTTCAGTGCGGCAGTACTGAAAACGCTTTCCGAGGACAGCATCTACGAGGAAGAAGCAGGAAAATAAAAATATGTGGGCTGTCTCAAACGCGAATTTGAGACAGCCCACAAGCTTTTATTCCTTACATCAATCAATTTTCCTCGGCAGGTGCTTCGTTTCGCTCTGCCTTTTTGCCTTTTTTCCCTACCTTGATCACGTTCATAAGCAAATACCAGACGTTGCCCGCCAAGCAAACCGACGAGAAGCATCCCGCAATGATTCCCACCATCAGAGGAAGCGCAAACTGTCGGATAGAGGTCACACCCAGGATAAACACCATCATGATCGTCAGGAAGGTCGTAACCGTCGTGTTGAGAGAGCGGCGGAAGGTCTGATGAATACTCGCATTGACCACGCTTCCGAAATCATGGTTGGAAAGTATGACGCGATTTTCGCGTATGCGGTCAAAAATGACAATGGTCGCATTGATCGAGTATCCGAGAATGGTCAGAAGTGCCGCAATCATATTGGTATTCAACGGAATTTGGAACAGGGAGTATGCCACGATCATGATAAACACGTCGTGTGCCAAGCAGATCACGGCGGCAAGACCCGAGTGCAGGTCAAAGCGGATCGAAATATAGACCAGCATCAACAGAATGGCGATCACGGTGGCGATCACAGCGTCACGTCGGATCTCGGCGGATACCGTAGCCCCCACGTTGGACGCGCTGACAAGAGCCGAATCCTCCAAACCGTATTTCTGCTGCAGAGCCGCAAACACCGCATTCCGACCGTCCAGATCAAGCTCGGAAAGCTTGAGAACCACCTGACTTCCGTCGGCTCTTTGCGCAGTTGACACCTGTACGCCAAGTGATTTTCCGTCCGCGCCCTTTACGTCCTGCACAACCGCCGACATCTCATCCAGCATCGCGTTTGAGATCGAGCCCTCGCCCTTTTCGTCAAGCACCGAGGAGAAGTCGATCTGCATCGTGGTACCGCCCGTAAAGTCCACGTCGGGGTTAAAGCCGAAGATCACAAAGGAAAGACATCCGATCACCGCCATCACGGCAACGACACCAAAAAGGTATTTGCGCGCCTTGATATAGTCGAATTTCGAAAGCTTCGACTCTCCGCTCTTGGCTTTTCCCCGAGACAATCCCCACATGACGGGGTTGTTGATTTTCATGCCCGCCAGGCAGTTAAGCAGAAAGCGCGTGATAAAAATGGCAAAGATCATGGAAAGGATCACACCGATGCCAAGTGTGATGGCAAAGCCCTGCACCGAGCCCGTACCGAACCAGAACAGTACCACGACCGCGATGATCGTGGTCACGTTGGAGTCAATGATAGCCGTAAATGCCTTGTGGAATCCCGCACGCAATGCCGCCTTTGTAGACTTCCCAAGACGCAGCTCCTCTTTGATACGCTCAAAAATGATGACGTTGGCATCCACCGCCATACCGATCGACAGAATGATACCCGCGATCCCCGCAAGAGAGAGGTTGACGTGCATGAGTGAAACCGTCAGCCCAACACAAACGGTGTAGCCCGTCAGTGCGATCGACGCGACAAGCCCGGGCAAGCGGTAAAAGACGATCATAAACAGCATCACAAGCAAGACGCCGATGCCGCCTGCGATCAGGCTGCTTTCAAGTGCGGTCGCACCGAGGGTAGCATCGACCTGTGCCGATTGCTCGATCCTGAGGGCAAACGGAAGCTGTCCCGATGTGATGACTCCTGCCAACGCGGTCGCACTTTCTCGGTCAAAGGAGCCCGAAATGATCACCTCATTGGTGTCCATCTCCTCCTTGACCAAGGGCGAGGAATAGATCTCCCCATCCAATTTGATGTAGAGAGCATTGTCCTTCAGCTTGGCTGCCTTTGCGGTCGCCTCGCGGAAGGTCGCACGATGCTCGTCCTTGATCTTGAGTGCCACGAACCACTCCTGATATCCGCTTCCTACGTCACCGTACTCGGCACTCGCGCTCTCAATGGCGGAGCCCTCCATCGCGACCGTGTAAGCATCGCCCTCCTTCAGCTCGAAGGTCAGCTTGGCGGTAGCACTCAGCATTTTCTCCGCCTCGGTTCCGCTGACCTCGGGAATCTCGACCACAAAACGGTTATTTTCATCCACCGTCACCGTGGCTTCGGTATATCCGTAAAAATCAAGGCGTGCGCGGAGCATCGAGCTGACCGTGTTCATTTGCTCATCGGTCAGGTCGGTTCCCTCGTCGGTGTCGGGTGCATAGACCAAGCGGGTTCCGCCGACAAGATCCAGTCCAAGCGTAACACCGCCCTCGCCAAACACGCCCTCATAATCGCCAAAGCCGAGCAGGGCAACCGTAGCCAAGAGACAGATCACAAGGACCATCGTCAGAAATGCGAACAGATTTTTTGTTTTCATTTTACTTTCCTTTCAGTCGAATCGTGGATATGACAACAGTATTTCGAGATTGAACATCAAGGCAGATAGAAGACTTGAACACCGAAATATTCCCAT
>JAZOPW010000341.1:0-4126 GCA_045655785.1 Eubacteriales bacterium | reverse complement strand
CCTTCACCGACTGCCGTGCGATCGGATACCGCTCTTATATGCTGCTTCACTTTTTGGTGACTCTTCAGATCCCAACACTTGTCATGACGTTGATTCCGCTCTGCTTTGGCGTTGGAGCTATGAGAGGAGATCAGCTTCTTTATGGCTCCTTACTGACAGGCATTGTCGGTTGTGTAACTCTTGTCACGTTGCCGATCCCACAACCCCACCTACGCAAGACAGTGCGCTTTTCTCAAAAGGGAATTGAAGCTCGGTTACTGTCTCGAGCCCTTTGGTTGCCGCCGCTTGTGGGGGCTGTTCTCCCAACCTTGTTGTTGATCGTGTTGCGATTTTTCGATGCCGTTTCGGACGCAAGCCTGTCCTCTTGCCTGTTTGTCTCCATGCTTTTGTTACATACGGCTTCTCTGTGTTTGACGGTAAAGAGTGCCGATTTAAGACCCAAATTCCGTCAGATTCTTCTTCCGATTTCTGTTTTGTGGGGACCTGTATTGCTTGTCATGACACTGTCTGTCATCTTTCCTGCCATAAATAATATGTTTCCCATAGATGGGTGGAGCCTTCTTTCTTTGTTGCTTTTGCCGCTTTCTCTCATACTGTATGTGGGAGTTTATTTTGCTCTTTCAAAAAAATAAAAAAGCGGACAGCCAAGAAAAAAGGATTTCCTGCATATACTGAAGTGTAGTGAATTGATTGCCGAGAGGAGTGCGCATCATGAAGCGTTGCAGTACCGCCGATCTTCGTCATTTGGAGATCATCAATTTGTGTGACGGAACGCGTTTGGGCTATGCGACCGATTTTGAGTTTGACTGTGAGGACGCAAAAATACTTGCTTTGGTAATTACAGGAAATTGTGGATTGTTTGGCTTTGGCAGGGAGGATGACATAGTGATTCCTTGGCACAGGATTGAATGTATCGGGGAAGACACCATATTGGTGAAGCTGTCACAACAGGATATGTCCTCTTGTGTTTGCTCCCACAAAAAAAATCGCAAATTTCATTTTTGATATTGCGAACACAAAAAACATGGATACCTTCCATATGGGAGCGTATCCATGTTTTTGTGAAGGATTATTCTTTTGATCTGTTTTGACGGAAAATTTCAAACGCCATCACAGTTGCCGCAGAGGCAGCAGAAAGAGAGCCGCGGAAGCTTCTTCCGTAGTCGATGCGTACGATCTTATCGGCTTGATCCAATATATTACGGGAAATACCGCGTTTTTCTCCCCCGATGATCAGCAGGACGGGATAGCGGAAGCTTTCCTCAAACAAGGATACAGAGTCGCGGATCCCCGCACAAAGAATCTGATAATGCTTTACCTTGAAGCAGGAAATTAAATCGTCGGCATTTGCCACCTGCATCGGGATCAGCTCCGAAGCACCTGCCGAGGCTCTTGCCACCACGCCTGCGGCATTCATCCAATTGCGTTGCGGCAAAACAATTCCACTTACCCCTGCCGCATACAGAGAGCGAAGGGTATATCCAAAGTTATAGGGGTCTTCTATGCCTTCCAGGTAAACGTAAAATCCGTTCGGATCAATCGAATCAGGGGTCAAAGGAGGAATCGTACGGTCAGAGCAGAACGCAAGAATTCCGCCGTGTGTGCTTCCGATTGTCTTTTCTTCTATCTGTTCCGAGGACACAAATTCAACAGAAAAGCCCTTTTCTTTGGATTTTGCAAGCAAAAAGCCGATCTCGGCGGATTTTGATTTTTTCTTGGATGCATCGACCCATACACTTTCGATTTTTCGGTCATTTCCGCAATCACTGTTTAAAAGTGCGGAGATCGATGTCATGCCTTCCAGGATATTTGACGGTGAAAATTTTTCGGCTTCTTTTTTTATCATAGTGATTCTGTCCGTTCTATTCTTTATTCTTCCATACATATAATGGTATGGGATCATTTTGAATTGCTTAAGGGGGATTGGAGAATATGATATCGGATTGGGGCGGCAGAGAAAGATGTGTGATTCTTGGCGAGTATTTGATCGAAAATCAGGCAACCGTACGTTCTGCCGCACAGGTATTTGGGGTCAGTAAAAGCACTGTACATAAGGACGTTACGCAAACGCTCAAGCACGTCAACAAGGCACTGTACAGCGAGGTCAAGCAGCTGCTTTGCAAAAATAAGTCCGAACGGCATTTGCGTGGGGGAGAGGCAACAAGATTGAAATACAGTGAAAAGCACGGTGGGAAATAGTTTTTTCTCAATCATTATACAGGAATATTCTATTCTTGTCAAGAATAACCGTTTTCGAAAATAAAAGTTTACAAATCGATTCTGTTGACACAATATCGGAGTTTTGCATTGGAAAAGGGCTGACGGAAATGTGTTTTGTACATTTCCGTCAGCCCTGTGTCAATATTTGAAGCAGTACAGGGGTCAAGCTTCTTCCTTGCGGAATACCACTGCACCCTCATCGACCGTCACGGTTACACGATCCCCCGTCTTGATCCTTCCTTCGAGCATTTCGGTCGAAAATGCATCTTCCACCAATCGTACAACTGCTCGGCGCAAGGGGCGCGCACCGTAGGTGGGATCAAAGCCCTCCTTTGCCATCAGCTCCGAGACAGCAGGCTCAAAGGTGACATGAATGCCAATTGCCTCAATTCGCTTTTTTACTTCCATCAGCATCAGAGCGGCAATGCGTTCGATGTCCTCGGTTTTCAGGCTGTTAAAGATGATAATGTCATCAATTCGATTCAAAAATTCGGGTCGGAAGGTTCCTTTCAAGGCTTCAATCATGCGTCCGCGTTGTGCGTCGGCATCGTTCTTGACCGCCGTTGCCGTAAAACCAAGGGATGCCGATGTTTTCAGCTCTCCTGCACCGACGTTTGACGTGAGGATGATGACCGTATTACGGAAATCAACGTGACGTCCCTGTGAATCGGTCAGAACACCATCCTCCAAAACCTGCAGTAAAATGTTAAAAACATCGGGGTGTGCCTTTTCGATCTCATCAAACAAAACGACCGAATAGGGCTTGCGACGGATTTTTTCGGTCAACTGTCCGCCTTCCTCAAAGCCGACATAGCCGGGAGGGGAACCGATCAGCTTGGATACGCTGTGCTTCTCCATGTATTCGGACATGTCCAAGCGGATCATTGCGTTGGCATTTCCGAACATCACCTCTGCCAATGCCTTGGCAAGCTCGGTTTTTCCGATGCCTGTGGGACCCATGAAGATAAAGGAGCCGACAGGTCTTTTGGGATCCTTCAATCCCATTCTGCCGCGACGAATCGCACGGGACACCGCTTCGACCGCTGTATCCTGACCAATGACACGAGATTTGATCAACTCATCAAGCTTCAAAAGCTTTTCACTTTCTTCCTCTAACAGCTTGTTCACAGGGATCCCCGTCCATTGTGTGACCACGTCAGCCACATCGGCGTCTGTCACCGTCAGGGTATGATCGTCTTTTGCCTTGCTCCATTCTTCCTTTTTCTCATTGTATTCGTCCTTCAGCCTTTGTTCGTCATCGCGCAGCTTGGCGGCTTCTTCAAAGGCTTGGGAGGTGATCGCTTCTTCCTTTTCTTTTTCGATTGCCCGGATGCGCTCCTCAAGATCCTTCAGGTCGGGTGGGGAGGTGTGTGCGCTGATTCTGACACGGGAAGCCGCTTCATCGATCAGATCGATTGCTTTGTCGGGCAGAAAGCGGTCTGCAATATAGCGAACAGAAAGCTGAACAGCGGCATCGAGGGCTTCATCGGAAATTTTTAGCTTGTGATGTGCTTCGTATTTGTCGCGCAAGCCGTGAAGGATCAACAGAGCCTCTTCCTTGGTCGGCTCCCCCACCATAACCGATTGAAATCTGCGTTCAAGAGCCGCATCCTTTTCAATATGCTTGCGATATTCGGCAAGCGTGGTGGCACCGATGACCTGCATTTCTCCTCTTGCCAGGGCAGGCTTGATGATGTTTGCCGCATCAACCGCGCCCTCTGCCGCACCGGCACCAATGATGGTGTGGATCTCGTCGATAAAGAGGATGATCTGTTCGTTCTTCCGAACCTCTTCCATGACATTTTTGAAGCGTTCCTCAAACTCACCGCGGTATTTCGCTCCTGCGATCATCGACGCGATGTCGAGTGTGACGATCGTCTTCTCCCGTAGATTTTCGGGAACGTTT
>JAZOPW010000340.1:0-2113 GCA_045655785.1 Eubacteriales bacterium | reverse complement strand
TTTTGATTTGTAGGTTATCTATTTTTCAAAAAAGAGATAGTTTTTGCCATTCAAATGCTCGCAACGAGCGAATGGTTCAAACTATCTCTTTTTGTAATTGATTTTTGAAAATGCAAGATGTCGAAATTGAGCAGAATCTATGTTCTATGGGAAGATTCCATCAAAATTCGACATTTTTTTCAATCAAGAATCGAAGGGGCGATTCCTCTCATGTACACAACACGGATTCCGCCCTAAATAGGCTTATAGTATAGCACACTTCATCCGCTATGTCAACCTTTCCCCCACACCAGACCATCCTTTCAAAACTCATATCTTCTTTACAAGTTTCGTATCGACTCCCATCAAAAAAATAATCAACCGCTTTTCCAGTCATTTCCCCTTCCCCTCGATTGCCAACCGTCGTCCAAATTATTCGCCAATCGTCGGAAATTTAATACTCCAATCACCGTAAATTTATCTCGTTAATCATCGGAAAACTATTGCAAAAAGACAAAACATGGTGTATAATATGTATAATGAAACCTAAAGTGAGGTATTCCGAATGAAAACTTACAGGAAAAGAATTGCCGACGATATTTTGAAGCGAAAGTTGGAGGGTAAAGGTGCGGTTCTGATCGAGGGACCGAAGTGGTGTGGAAAAACTACAACGGCCGAGCAGATTGCCGCCAGCATTCTATATATGGATGATCCCGAAAAGAAAGAACAGAACATCGCCATGTCCGAGATAAACCCCAAGCGGCTACTGAGAGGCGATACCCCCAGACTGATCGATGAGTGGCAATTGGCACCCAAGCTTTGGGATGCCATCCGTTTTGAGGTTGATCACCGCGGCGAGCTGGGGCAGTTCGTTCTCACAGGCTCGGCTGTTCCCGCCGATACGAAGGAAATCACCCATTCCGGAACAGGTCGGTTCACCTGGCTGACTATGCGACCTATGAGTCTGTATGAATCGGGAGACTCCACAGGTGAGGTCAGTCTGAAAGATCTCTTTGACGGTGTGACCGAGATCGACGGAGATTCTAGCCTTGATATTGACCGTCTGGCTTTCCTGGTATGCCGAGGCGGATGGCCACAAGCGGTGGCTATGCGTGATGAGATCGCCCTGGATCAGGCAGTAGACTACTATGATGCCGTCGTGCATTCCGATATCAATCGTGCGGACAATGTCCATAAAAACCCCGAAAGGGTACGCCGACTCATGCGATCCTATGCGAGGAACCAAGGCGGACAGATTCCCAACACGGTGCTCGCTCAGGACATTGCCGCCAACGACGAGACACCCATAAATGAAGAAACCGTTGCATCATATGTAAACGCGCTGCGCAAGATCTTTGTTGTGGAGGATATGCCTGCGTGGAACCCAAATCTGCGTTCCAAAACAGCCATCCGTTCCTCCGATACGCGGTACTACGTGGATCCCTCCATCGCGGCGGCCGCTTTGGGTATCGGTCCCAATGATCTAATGAACGATCTCAAAACTTTTGGCTTCCTGTTTGAGACCCTCTGTATACGCGATCTTCGCGTTTTCGCTGACGCTCTGAACGGTACCGTCTATCACTACCGCGACAAGGACGGACAAGAATGCGACGCGGTGATCCACCTGAGAAACGGCAAATACGGGCTGATCGAAATCAAACTCGGTGGAGATAAGCTTATTGAGGAAGGGGCAAAGAGCCTCAAAGCAATGGAAGCAAAAATTGATACCGATAAGATGAACGCCCCGTCTTTCCTGATGGTTTTGACGGGAACCGGCGACTATGCATATCGCCGCGGGGACGGTGTGTACGTTATACCCATCGGTTGCTTGAAGAACTAATAAAAAAAGAATACAGTTGTTTCAAAAGCGGCTCGTAAGAGTCGCTTTTTTTCGCCCCAAATCATGTGTAAAAACGCTCTGCTTTGGCTCTTGTAAAAATACACAAGAATTCATACGCCGAAAAAACGTTGTGTGACAGCGTTTTTCGGGTGTTGACATTTGAAAAAGCCGACAAAGAGAGCAGTCATGTTGTCGTAATTTCTCCCAAAGCGAGGTAAAGTCAAAATGTTATATATCCGACCGGGCAGTCAGGTCCGGAAGTCGGATCGAAGCCATGTCGTTCTGTGAGCCAAG
>JAZOPW010000339.1:0-5651 GCA_045655785.1 Eubacteriales bacterium | reverse complement strand
AAACCAAGATCGGAAAAGAGATCTACGATAAATTCGGCATTGATTGCATGGAGGTCACCGACGAGGTGTTCGAATCCGAGCAATCCATCGTCTTTGACGAAGCCGAAAACCGTATGCACACCATCAAAGCCGTCATGGCGGCTACTTTATAAGATTGTATTTTGTGGGGAAACTTTTGAAAAAGTCTCCCCACACCCTTTCAAAACTTTTCAAACAATTTTTCAAGCTGTTTTTTTACTTCAATGCACTTAAGACATAACTCGAATTGAGTATTTGCGAGTTTGCTTGTGCTGAATCTGTGTATTTTGTATCTGAATCAAGCCGAAATAAAAAGGCTACCTTTTCCTCAAAAAGTAAAAAAACGAATGGGCATGAGCCGCATCCTCGACTCATACCCATTCGTTTTTTTATCTGTTTTTTTCTTTGTTTTTCAATCATTTTTCTTGATCGTTTTTCAAAACATTTTATACTTTAATCTCAAATTATCGGCGATCATGGCAATAAACTCGGAGTTTGTGGGTTTGCCACGGTTATTTTGGATCGTGTAACCGAAATAGGAGTTGAGTGTATCCACGTCACCTCTGTCCCAAGCCACCTCAATTGCGTGACGAATCGCGCGCTCCACGCGGCTGGTTGTGGTGGCATATTTCTTTGCCACGCTGGGGTAGAGGACCTTTGTTACACTGTTGATAATATCGGAATCCTTGATCGTCAGCAGAATTGCGGTTCGGAGATACTGATAGCCCTTGATATGTGCGGGGACTCCGATCTGATGAATGATCTGTGTGACCTGCGTTTCAATATCGGGCGTTTTGTTCTCGACTTGCATTGCGGCTGCGGGAATATCACGGCGACGCCTTGACACAATGCTTTGAATGTGGTCGCACAGGCTGGCGATATTGACAGGCTTTAAAAGACAAAGCTCAGCCCCCGCCTCGGTCGCTTGAATAAAGACATTCTGATTTGAAACCGAGGAGAGAATGATAAATGCAGGCTCCTTTTCTGTACCCCAATCCAGATTGCGACAGTTGCGCAGGACACCGATCCCATCCAATTTGGAAAGCCAGATGTCCATCAGCACTACGTCGGGACGGAAGCGGTTTATTTTCAACAGCGTATCCTCGCCGTTTGTGGCCTCTTCAATGTGAAGATAGCCCGAGTGTGACAGTCCCTCTCGAATTGCGGTGCGTGTAGAAGCACTTTCATCCGCAATCAAAATTTTGGTTGTGTATTCCATAAGTATAAATCCTCCATATTCGTTCCTGTATTTTTTCTGACAGGAATATTTTACCATATTTTGGAGAAAATTGCAATATGGAATTTCACTTAATTATTGACAAAATTCAATCCTAAAATTTGGTATTTTTTACCATTTTAGGCGAATTGATCATAAAAAAGGCGTTTGATTTACTTTTTCGAGTGTTGACAGGGCTCTTTGAAGAAATCTGTCAGATCCATTTCATATCTTCCGTCGGAATTTTTCGAAAAACCAATGGCTTTGATGAGGGTTGTATTGTCGCAATCGGCATCAAAATAGGCGCGGTGAACGCCGCAAAGATCGATAAAATTCAGGGTAGCACGACCCAAAACGAACATGGGTTCAAATTCGTAGGCGTTCGGAACCGACGCAAAGTGCAGAATTTTGCCGCCGTCGGAGTTCATTGTAAATTGACAAACGCCGCGCAGCTCTCCGTCCACCAACGCCTTGTATGCAAGCAGCTCAACGTCGAACGGAATTGAGCAACGGGCGCACAATGCCTCCTGCTCCTGCTTGTCCTGAATCGGTAAAACTTCTAACATATTATCTTTCCTTTCGATTTGTTTGAGATAAATAAGCAACCTCATCCGAGGTCAGATCGCGCCATTTTCCAAGGGAAAGCCCCTCCAGAGTCAATTCTCCGATGGCTTCGCGGCACAGACGAACCACCCGAAGTCCCACCGCCTCACACATACGGCGAATCTGGCGGTTTCTTCCCTCAAAAAGTGTCAGCTCCAGCTCATTGCTTCCTATTATATGGATACCGATCGGCTGCAGACGGTAGCCGTCCAGCTCCATCGGTGCGGAAAGGGCTTGCAGTTGTTGGGGTGTGGGTATGGGGGAGACGGTAACGTGATAGATCTTGGGGATCTCATGTCGCGGATGTGTCAGACGATTTGCAAGCTCGCCGTCGTCGGTCAGGAGCAAAAGCCCCTCGGAATCCATGTCCAATCTTCCGATTGGGTAGACGCGTGTGTGAATTCCCTGCAACAGGTCGAGCACGGTGCGCCGCCCCTTTTCATCCTTCAAGGTAGTGACGTATCCGCGTGGCTTGTAGAGCATCACGTAGCGATGCGGCTTGTCCTCGCGCGGGCGGATTCGCTTCCCGTTGTACTCCACAATATCGGTATCGGGATCGATCTTGTCTCCAAGCGTTGCCGTGATGCCGTTGACTTTGACCCGACCTGCAACAATCTCCGCCTCGGCGGCGCGCCGTGACAGCACGCCGCAATCGGTAAAAAA
The DNA here is from genome assembly GCA_045655785.1 of Eubacteriales bacterium. GTDB lineage: Bacteria > Bacillota > Clostridia > Oscillospirales > CAG-272 > UMGS1865. The sequence goes on along the minus strand of JAZOPW010000339.1, from coordinate 3,151 downwards.
TTTTTGTAATCTGATGGGATCAGCCATGTGAATCCTCCTTTTAGGTTGCGGAAAGGCCGAACAAATCCTTCAACCATTGCCAAAAGCTTCTTCTTTTTACCTGTTTTTTCACCGAATAGCAAGCCACAAGCTCGGTTTCTCCAATGATCTCACATGAGCCGTCGCCGTTGATGTCGGATCGCCAGACTACCCGACCAAGCGTCTGACCTTCTGCAATCGGTGCATATTCAAACCGAGGTGCTTCTATCGTTTTTGTGATCTTACCGTAGCCTGTGGGGAGCGTTACGCGCAATTCCTCCATGTTACAGAGCATCACATAAGAATCGGCACCGCTGACCAGCGAGAGAGGGAAGAGATAGTCCTCCTTTTCGCAGAGCAAGACCGATCGATAGCAGGTAAATCCGTAGTCAAGCATCGCGGTGTGATCATTCCAATCGTTTGGCGCGTTCAGCGTAACGGCAATCAAGGTGACACCGTCGCGCTCGGCGGCGGATACAAGACAGCGACCGCTTCGCTTTGTAAAGCCTGTTTTTACCCCGATGCATCCGTCATAAAGTCGCAGAAGCTTATTGTGGTTGATCAGCAAGCGGATTCCGTCGGTGCCGTTGTGTGGGATCGTGGTCTTGCGTGTGGAAACGATCTGACGAATCAGCTCATTTTGCAGAGCTGTACGCGTGATCATTGCAAGCTCGTATGCTGTGGTGAAATGCTCCTCATGGTCGAGTCCGTGCGGATTGGTAAAATGCGTCTGCCGCAATCCGAGATCGACCGCCACACGGTTCATTTCCTTGGCAAATGCCTCTATACTGCCCGAAAGACCGATCGCAATGGCAGCGGCGGAATCGTTCGCAGACTCCAAAAGCAATGCGTAAAGCAGCTGCTCCAGCGTCAATTGCTCGTTTTCGATCAGATAGATCGAGGAGCCCTCGATCCCCACAGCCGCGGCATCGGTCAGGATCAGCGTGTCGGGCGATGCCAATGACAATGCCGTCAGAGCGGTCATGATCTTGGTCGTGCTTGCCATGGGAAGGGGATGATCGGCATCCTTGGAAAAAACGATCTCACCGCTTTCGGCTTCGATCAGAATCGCGCTTTGTGCCGAAAGACTCAGGCTTGCCTCTGTACGTGACGGCGCGGCTGTTGCGGTCGATGTCAGGATCGGGAACAGAAAGCACAGAGTCAGTACCCACGCACCTACAAACTTCCATTTTGACATAATAAGACCCTCCGGAAAACTACATTCTGATTCATGTATATTTTTCCGGAGTGCCTTTTATGTCATTTTTCAAGGAATCGGCATCAGCGTGCTTTCTTTGCAGCCTTTGCTTCCTGACGGCGCAGCTTTTTCAGCTCCTTTTCGGAAAGCTCGGCTTCGATTTCAGCCTCCAGCTTGCGCGTGTATTCATCCTCCATTGCCGAAGCATCGGGGGTCTCTTCCTTTGCGGATTGCACGTCCGAGAAGACAGCAAGGATGCGGTTGAGGATACCGGGAGCATGATCCAAAAGGTCAGCAACCTGTTCTACGGGAGACGCCTTTTCCTGCTGAGCCATGGGAAGCATTTCGACTCTGCCGTCTGCATATACCGTCAGAAAACCGATCGGAGTCACGCTGACACCTGTTCCGCCACCGCCCGTAAAGCCCGATGCCTTTTCCTTGCCGTCATTGGGCAGATCAAGTCCGCCGGAGGCAAAGCCCATCGAGATCTTGGAGATCGGAATGATCACCGTTCCGCTGGGGGTAACGAGCTGTTTTCCGACAACCGTGTCGGCGTCGATGATGGTACGCACCTGCTCCAAGGAGCTGTTGATCAGCTGTTTGATAGAAGATTCGTTTTCCATGATAATTTCTTCCTTTCGTATATGTGAAAATTCATTTTTTACAAATTTTGATTTTGGCGCGCGCGAGCCTTCTGCATCGCCTTTGCCTTTTCATTTTGATAAGCATTCAGCATTTTGAGTGCAATGCCGAGTGCTTGAGAGATTCGAACCGACAGGAGAATGTCGATCTCCGTGTGGGATTTTGCGGACAGATAATCGGCACGTATCTGCACTGCACCGGGATCGCGTTGGAACTTGGTAAAATGTGCTTCGATCCAATGCAACAGATAGGATGCGCTTTGCACGATAACGCCATACAGGATCGCCGTTTGTGCGGCGTCTCCCGTTGCAACCGAAAGATGCATTTTCTTAACGTGAACTCCGATCTTTCCGTGAGTGACGCGGTGAGCGGTTTTGACCAAGGCAGTGACCATCTCGAGGTTTTCCTTGATATTCGGTTGCGGCTGCGTTTTTGCAATCGCCTTTTTTTGCTGTTTCTTTGCTTTCTTGCGAGCAGCCTTTTTGGCAGCCTTCTGCTTTTTCTTTTCAGCCTTTTGGGCTTCCTTGCGTTGGCGTTTCAATTCTTTTTTCAACGCCCGCTCGGGATTGCGACATCGGGAAAGATCCTTGCTTGCGGATTTTTCCTTTTTCTCTTTGTCCGAGATCAGGGTAAAGGGAATGCCGAAAACGTAAAGCACGACACGCGGCTTTTTGATACAGGTAATACGGATCTTGGCTTTCCCAAGCACCAAAAGCAGAATGAGCAGAAGGATCAACCCGCCAATTGCTGCAAGTGTGATCCAAAGAGCCTTCATATCAGCCCTCCGTTTCTGTCTCGGGGGAGGGAGCCGATTGCGGCTCGTCAGGAAGTGCGCCGTTTTCAAAGATCACGTCGGTCTCTTCTGTATCGACAGGCTCCTGATAATCCTTTGGCTCTGCCGACTCGGCGGCAAGTGCTTCTTGCTCCTCTATCGTGAGCTGATCGGCGTTTTCGGCAACCTCTGCCTGTGCCGCCGCAACACTGAGTGCCTCGGTCTCGGGCAACTCATCCAGCGAGTTGATTCCGAATACGCGTAAAAATTTATCGGTGGTAACGTATAACATCGGGCGTCCGGGGGCATCCAAGCGTCCCGCCGCCTCGATCAAGCCCTTATCCAGCAGGGAATTGACCGCATAAGAGCTGTCTACACCGCGTACCAGATCCACAAAGGAACGGGTAACGGGTTGATTGTATGCTACAACGGCAAGCACCTCCATGGAGGATGCCGAAAGGTTGCCGCCGCGACGGATTCCAAGGGCTTCCCGAATGTAGGGGGCGTATTGCTCCTTGGTG
>JAZOPW010000338.1:0-6894 GCA_045655785.1 Eubacteriales bacterium | reverse complement strand
CCACGTGGCATAGGTAGAAAACTTATACCCCTTGGTGTAATCGAACTTATCGACCGCCTTCATCAAGCCGAGATTTCCCTCTTGGATCAGATCCAGGAAGAACATCCCGCGTCCGACGTAACGCTTGGCGATGCTGACCACCAAACGAAGGTTGGCTTCGACAAGCTCGGTCTTTGCCGTCTCGTCCCCTGCCATCATCCGCTCCGCCAAGTCCTTTTCGCGGTCAGTGGTCAGGAGCGGTACCTTACCGATCTCCTTCAGATACAGACGCACGGGGTCATCGATCGCAAGACCCTCTTGCTCGAGGATCCGTTCCATGTTTTCGCCCGCGCCGAATTTTTCGACCTCGCTCTCGATCTCGCTCATTTCCTCATTGGAAATTTCGGCATCAAAGGCGATTCCGTTATCCTCAAGGGTCTCGTAAAGCTTGTCTATGCTGTCAACGTCGAAGTCCATTTCCTCGATCGCCTCGTCAAGATCGTCGGCAGAAAGCTTTCCCTTTTTGCCCTTTTCGATCAACGAGTCCACACTGTGCTTCTTTTCGCTCTCGGTCTTTTCCTCAACCGTCTCCTCCGCATGCTCCTGCTCGTTCAGCTCCTGCTCCATCTCATCGATGTTGTTGTTCTTCATTTTGTTTCAGCCTTTCCTTTATGTAATTTTGCTTTTTTATCACGCAAGTAAGCAAGCCGTGTATTCAGATCCATGTCCTGCATACTTTCCTTTTGTCGTTCCTCCCGAAGGACCTCGATTGCCGATCGCAGCACGTTCGGACCGTTTTGGGAGAGTCCGCGCCTCTGCATTTCGGTTTTCTCGATACGTCCCATCTCATCGGGCTCAAATTCCATCCCCAACAGCTCATGCCGCAAGCCGCCCTCACTGCTGTGCAGTCGCATCACGGCGGAAAAGACGCGGCGGTTGAATTCGGTTACAAAATCCGCTTCGGCAAGCTCGATCTCACCGCTCTCCACGGCATTGCGGTACTCCTCATACATCAGGAGCAGCCCGATCACGGTTTCCTCGGCAGACGCGGCACGCGGATCCTTCGCGGCATCGGGGTTGACACGGTCACCGAAGTTTTTGATCGACGCCACAGCCTCACGGCTCTGCTTGGCGGCATAGGCGCGACTCTGCTTGTTCCGAATCTGTGTCACCGAGTTTTTTAACACGTCCACGGGAAGTCCGAGCATCGTCGAAGCCTGTGCAAGATAGACCTCGCGCTCCACACCCGACCAATACTCGGCGATCAGTGCACAAATCTCGCCCGTCGCCTTGATCTTATCCGAGCCGACCGTAATGTCATAGCGCGACAGGATCTGCTCCGCCTTGTGGTCAAACCCCGTACGGCTTTGATCCAACACCTGACGGAATTTGTCGGCGCCGAAGCGTCGGATGTATTCATCGGGATCCTTGGCACCGTTCAGCTTTAAAACGCGCACGTCCATTCCAACCTCGCCGAGTATCCGCATTGCCTTGTTGGCGGCATTCTGCCCCGCCTCGTCGGAATCGTACGAAATGATCACCTTTTGGGTGTACTTGGAAAAGATTCGCGCATGGTCTGGCGTGATCGCCGTTCCAAGCGTTGCCACCGCATATTCAAAGCCTGCGGCGTGCAAAGCGATGACGTCCATATATCCCTCGCATAGCACCATTTTTTCGGCACAGCAATTCTTTGCGAAATTGAGCGCAAAGAGTTGCTTGCTCTTTTTGAAAGCGGGGGTATCCGAGGAGTTGAGGTATTTGGGCTTGCTGTCATCCATCACGCGTCCGCCAAACGCCACCACGTTTCCCGACGGATCGATGATGGGAAAGATCACACGGTTGCGGAAATAATCATATGCCCTTCCCGTCTTTTGGCTTTTGCCGCACAGGCAGGCGGCGATCAGCTCCTCATCGCGAAAGCCGAGACGGTGCATATGATCGGTCAGGCTCTGAAAGTTGTTCGGCGCAAAGCCAAGACCGAAATGCTTGATCGTCGCAATCGAAAGTCCGCGGTCACCGTGCAGATATTGCATGCCCACGCCGCCGATGTCGGGATCAAAGAGGCAGGCGCGGAAAAACTTTGCCGCCTCAAGATTCATTTCCAACACACGTCTGCGCGGAACACCTTGATTTGCTTGTAAATTTTCACTGTCCTTCGGCAAGGGAAGCCCCGCTCGGTTGGCGAGATACTCGACCGCGTCGGCAAAGTCGAGATTTTCGGCTTTTTGCACGAACGTGATTGCCGTTCCGCCGGCATGACAGCCAAAGCAGAAGAACATTTTTTTGGTGGGAGAGACCGAAAATGAAGGGGTTTTCTCACTGTGGAACGGACAGCGTCCCATCAGATTGGAGCCGCTTCGCTTCAGCTCCGTATAACGCCCGATCAGTTCCTCAATGTCGGTCCGATCCACTACCTCCTGTATAAAATTTTCGGGAAATCTCATATCCTTATCCTTTTACGTTTATGCATGTTAAATGATTTGTTTTTTCTCAATTTCACAAATAACTTTTTTGGGGAAATTCTTGGAGGTGTCTGGAAGGAGCTGTCTCATTAAAAATAACCAAAGCCCTTAATTACTCCAAACGCGTGGGATAAACAATTCCTTGTAGGTATCGATCGCATAGCGGTCGGTCATACCCGAAATGAAGTCGCACACACAGCGCTCCACGCCGTCGCGTTCGATGTTACTGCGGTAAAGCGTCGGCATCTCCTCGGGTCGGTGCGCGAAATGCACGAAGAGCTGTGCCAGAAGCTCCTTTGCACGCCCGTCCTGTGCCTTTGCCACCGAATTCGTATAGACCGCCTCAAACATAAAGGCACGCAGACGGTCGGTCGCATCCTGAATTTCGGGTGACATACAGATCTCGTTTTTGTCGGTGCTTGCAAGAATGACCGAGGTCACCATGGTATTGATCCGCTTGCTGTGCGTCTCGCCAAGGATCTCTCGCAGATCCTTCGGAATATCTTCCTTGCAAAGGATCCCCGCACGGCAGGCATCGTCGATGTCGTGGTTGATGTAGGCAATACGGTCGGCAAATTTGACGATCACGCCCTCCAGCGTTGACGCCATGCACTTGCCCGTGTGGTTCACAATGCCGTCGCGCACCTCCCACGTCAGATTCAAACCCTTGCCGTTGTTTTCAAGCTTTTCGACCACACGCAGACTCTGCTTGTAGTGCGAAAAATCCTTGGAAAACAGCTCACGCATAGCGTCCTCGCCCGAGTGACCGAACGGCGTATGCCCCAGATCGTGTCCAAGCGCGGCGGCTTCGGTCAAATCCTCATTCAGCCGCAGTGCGCGCGCGATAATGCGAGCGATCTGCGTGACCTCCAGCGTGTGCGTCAGCCGTGTGCGGTAATGATCTCCCGTGGGAGCCAGAAAGACCTGCGTCTTGTTCATCAGTCTGCGGAAGGACTGCGAGTGGATAATGCGATCACGGTCACGCTGAAACTCGGTACGCATATCGCAAGGCGTACAGGGAAAATCGCGTCCGCGCGTATTTGCCGTCAGAAAGGCATAGGGAGAGAGCGTGTTTTTTTCGCGCTCCAAAAACATTTCACAAACCGATGACACAAAACCACCCCCATCATCACATATCAAATATAATATACGCAAAAAAATTGCAAAATACTTTTTTTCTTCGTTTTTTTCGGTAAAAACAAAGAAAAAAACCTCTAAAAAAGCAGGATAGAGGAAAGAAACCGTAAAACGGCGCCTTTCCTCTATGTCAGTCATCTGTAATCGAACCGTGTGCCGATCACGCGCGGCTCGTTGCGACCGCCGCTCATTTCCCTCACACGCGTCAAAAGACTATCAACCACAGTGCTTTTGACGGCAAACAAGAGCAACACCCGGTCGGAAAACTGCGTGTCATCCACCACCGCTCCGAAGCGCGGAAGCTCGGCTTGATAGCGTTGATAATCCGAATACGTACAGAACAGCTCCAGCTCGGTGTATTGCTCATAGGTGATGATATGTGCCGCCTCCAGCGCAAGCTTGGCAGTATGCGAATAGGCACGCACCAAGCCACCTGCCCCCAAAAGGATCCCTCCGAAATAACGCGTGACCACCACAACGGCATCGGTCACACCCGACTTGCGGATGGTGTCAAGTACAGGCACGCCTGCCGTTCCCTGCGGCTCACCGTCATCCGAATAACGTGCCACGATCTCGCCCTTCATCAAATACGCCCACACGTTGTGCCGCGCGTCCATATATTGATTCTTGTATTTTTTGACGAATGCCTGTGCCTCGTCCTCGTTTTTTACGGGTGCCGCATGTCCGATGAAGACCGATTTCTTTTCGGTGAACTCGGCTTCACCCTCATGCTCCAGCGTTGTATATAAGATCGCCTCCGACATTCCAAAACCTCACAATCCTATTCTTCGTCCGGCTCACGCCATGCAGGATCAAACCGCTTGAGCATTCCGTGTACTCTGCGATCCACCACAGCCGTTGCCAAAATCTCCTCCATGCCGTACTCCACGTCCTCCACTGTGGCTTCGCGGTAAAGAAGATTCACCGCCCCCGCCTCGCTGTTGGGAATATGAAAGGTCACACGGTATTTCCCCGCGTGGATGATCTCCTGCAGCTTCTCGGTCAAAAGCTCAATCCCCTGCCCCGTGTATGCCGAGACAAACACGGTACGATCATGCTCTGCGGGAGCGCCGACCGCAGGTAAATCCGCAGCCCCGAGATCGCACTTGTTAAAAACGTACAGCGTGGGCTTTCCCGATGCTCCCAGCTCCTCCAGAAGCCCTTCGGTCACCTCAAGCTGTGCGCGGTACTCGGGATCCGAGACGTCGATCACGATCATCAAAATATCGGCGTACACCGCTTCGTCAAGCGTCGATTTGAACGCCTTGATCAGATGGTGCGGAAGCTTGCGGATAAATCCGACCGTGTCGGTCAGCAGCACGCTCTCGCCCGTCGGCAACTCAAACTTGCGCGTGGTGGGGTCAAGCGTGGCAAACAGCTTGTCCTCGGCAAGGATCCCCGCATCGGTCAGACGGTTGAGCAGGGTGGATTTTCCCGCATTGGTGTATCCCACAATCGCAATCTTCGGAATGCCGCTTCGATCACGCGAGACCCGCATGGTCTGACGGTTTTTGTCGAGCGCGCGAAGTTCCTCCTCCAGAGCCACGATGCGGTGCTTCATGTGACGCCGATCGGATTCGAGCTTGCTCTCACCCGGTCCGCGCGTGCCGATTCCGCCGCCCAGACGTGACATATCCTTACCGTGTCCCGTCAAGCGTGGCGCGGTATATTTCAGTTGCGCCAGCTCAACCTGCAGCTTTCCTTCCTTGGTCACCGCATGAAGCGCAAAAATATCAAGAATCAGCATGGAGCGGTCGATCACACGGATCTCGTCGCCCAATTCATCCTCCAGGTTGCGAATCTGCGAGGGTGAAAGCTCCTCGTCAAACACCACCAGCTCCACGTCGTTTCCGTGACAGACGGCGGCAAGCTCACGCACCTTACCCGAACCGATCAGAGTACGCGGATCGGGCTTATCCTTGTTTTGTATCAGCTTGGCAAAGCAAACGCCGCCTGCGGTATCCAAGAGACGCTCTAGCTCGTCAAGACTCTTTTCCAGCTCCGAGGTACCCGCGTCATCCACGCAAATGCCAACCAGAACAGCTTTTGTTGCTTGATATTCCATAAAAGACCTCCATTTATATGGGGCGCCGCCCCATACCCCGCACAAGAAACTTTTGAAAAAGTTTCTTGTGTATCTTCAAAACTTTTCACAAACGAAAAACGGGCAAGCCGCAAATCAGCTCGCCCGTTTATCAAGGAACCAGGGTCCAACGAAATTACTTCTGGGAGTTCGCAAGTCTTCTCTTGAACTTGTCAACACGTCCGCCCGCGTCAACAAACTTCTGCTTACCCGTGAAGAAGGGATGGCACTTGGAGCAGATATCAACCTTTACCTCGCCGCCCTTAGTGGATTTGGTTTCCACAACTTCGCCGCATGCGCATCTGATTTTGCATACTTCGTAATTAGGATGGATTCCGTCTTTCATTGTCATGTACCTCTTTTCAAAATATTTGATGTTCTTTGACATCGGAGAGCCGCGTCAAGCACGGCAAACAGTAGTATTATATCACAAAAGATAGGAAAATGCAATAGGTTTTAAAAAGTTTTTTCATAAAAAACACATTTTGTCATATTTTTATGAACAAATCAAGAATATGCAGGTATACCTTCTTATATTTTTTCAGATTTCTTGATAAAATATATGCGTAGGTAAATCTACAGAGTAAAATCTTCTTGTTGGGGGGTATGAAATTGACAGTAAACGATGCGGTTGCAAAGCGTATTTCCAAGCTGTTGCAAGAAAAGAACATCTCTCAATATCGATTGGAGCAAGAATCCGGCATACAACACGGAAGCATGCAATGTATCATGAACGGAAGAAACAAAACGGTAACATTAAGCACCGTGATGATGCTTGCAAACGGGTTTGGGATGTCTCTTACCGAATTTTTAGATGACGAAATTTTCACGTCCGAGGATTTAGAATTAGAATAAAAGCCGCCTTGTACGCAGGGTGGCTTTGTCTTATATAAGAAAAAGAGAGAACAAATCGGTTGATAGCCGAAGTGTTCTCTCTTTTCTGTTTAGTTTCAGTTTGGAGTTATAGCGCTTAACTGAACGGCATTGGACATATAGCCCTCTCCCATAAAGGCAAGAGAAAAAACTTAATTCACCAAGCAGTGGGAACACCGTCAACGTAATGCCAATAGTTTCCGCTCTCGGTGGGCTCATTCTCACTGTAGAAATAGACCGTCAGAGCATTCTGCCAGGCTTCGAGTCGGGTGGTCATCTCCTCTATTTCTGCCTGCGTACAGTTATCATACTTATATATGCTCCCAAGATCGATCCTTACCCGCTCCCACTCCTGCTCGG
>JAZOPW010000337.1:0-13839 GCA_045655785.1 Eubacteriales bacterium | reverse complement strand
TGTTTGGAGACAAGGCAGTGCCGCTGTCATTTGTTCACCTCTCGGACATTCATGCGGCAAAGGCAGAGTGGAATCGCATGGTAGAATACGTCAACCATTACAGTGACTGTATTTCCTTTGTTCTTCACACCGGAGACTATTGCGGTGGAAGTCAAAAGTCCTATGTGAATTTTTATCAGGACGGAGCCCCTTGCGTCAGACCGATCTACAACTGTGTCGGCAATCATGACTGCTATTCCGGAGAGGGACCCTGGAGCCTGGCAGAAAAGTCGTCGGTACATCGGCTGCTCTTCCCCAATGCCGACACATGGGATGTTTCCTTTATGAATTGTGAATACTCCATGAGTTATTTCAAGGATTTTCCGGAGTCCAATATCCGCTTGATCGTATTGGATCTGTATTACCACATTTGGGAGACACGCGTTTGGTTAAAGGGCTTGCTGGAGGATGCGCGAGAAAAGGGCTTGCACGTTGTGACCGCAATGCACGAAAGAACCGGCTATATCGAGACGCATTTGGGAGATACATACTCGAGCTTGGATCCCTACAGAGCGGCAAAAGAGGAGTATGAGCTTGCCAGAACCGCTTACGACTTTGACCACCGCGGCAGAGTACTGTTCGAGGACGTCCTTGCCGATTTTATCAAAAAGGGCGGCAACTATGTCTGCAATTTGGTAGGTCACGAGCATCATGACGAATTCGGCACAACCGCACGCGGCATTTTAAACGTGGTGGTGCAAAACGGAACCACGTGGGACAAGCACGGCGATATGAGGCGTTATCCGGGAACGAAATCACAGGATTGCTTTAACGTGGTCGCGATCGATACCGACCTGGGACTGTTAAAGATCATCCGTATCGGCGCCAACGTCGATCATTTCCTCCGCAAAAAGGGCGCACTCTGCTTCGACTATATTAACAAGAAGATCATCGCAGAAAGCTAACCGCCTCGCGAGGGACATTCCAACGAAAGCCCCTTACACAAGCACTTTTTAATAATGAAGCAAAAGGCAAACGGAGTTTCAAAAAGCTCTATTTGCCTTTTTTTATTGGGTTTGCATTTCCTCTACCGTTTTTTGCGAAAGACTTCCCTCTTGTGGCGGCAAAGGGATCAAACAATCTGTTCGATCCCTTTGCCGCAATCGGTTAATTCGGGAGCTCTTCTTCTGTTTTTTTAGAAAGATTCGATGTAATCGTCAGTACAAAGAATTTCTTTTTGAAGAACACAAACCAAACAGCTGCCGCAAGCAATCCAATGCTTACAACACCAATGATAGAGCCCAACAGCCACGGATTGGCAATCAACGTCTTGTTGACACTGAAGGATGCCGATGCAACGCCGTTTTCGGAAATGATCTCCAGACAGTAGTCACCGTTTTTCAGCTGATCCACGTAAGACGGAGCAAGCTCTATCACAATGCTGCCTTCCTTGATCGTATAACAATCGGCAGGCAAGACCTCACCGTTCAGGCGAACCTCCACGAAGTCCTCATAGGAGGCGTTGGAACGGAAGAGCATGGTACCGTTTCCGGTCCACTCCTTCCAAACCGTGTTGGACTGCTCGATCATCGTGGGAGCAGATTTGGCAATCGTCTCGGTGTACGAATGACCGCAATCCTCGCAGGTGAAGGTCTTCACTCCGTAGGAGCTTGCGCTGGGCTGCAACGTGACCTCGCCCTCATTGTATCGGTGCGCGGTTTTTGCAATCTCCTTCTGCTCGGTGGTCGCGTCACATCTGGAACAATGACGAGATTCAAATCCGACACCCGTACAGGTGGCGGCTTTATCTACCGTCCACGTGTCGGCGTAATCGTGGCCGAGCTTTGTGATCACTTGGGTTTCATAATGTTCGCAATCTGCGCAATCGCGTCGCTCACTTCCATCCCCCACACAGTCGGGAGTTTGGGTCGTTTTCCACCCGCCCATCGTATGCCCCTTGGCACTTGTTTCGGTGTCACGATAGGAATGACCGCAGGCAGAGCAAATATGCTCGGTATATCCCTTCTCCGTGCAAGTGGGCGGGGTTATTTTGTGCTCGAAGGAATGCCCTGCTTTTGTAATGCTTTCACGCTTCAGCACTCTGTGGCACTCTACACATTCGATGTGCTTGGAGCCATCACGGACACAATCGGCATTCAAATCCACGATCCAATCGCCTTCCACGTGATCCGAAATTGGAACAAAGGAATTCACGTAGGAATTGGAGCAATTTGCGCAAATATGAGTCGTGTAGCCCTCTGCCAAACAGGTCGGTGCCGTGACGGTCGCCTGATAGTCATGTCCCGTCGCATCGATCACCGTTTCCGCTGCCGTAATCGTCTTGCTGCAAAGGGCATCCACATAGCAAAGATTACATGCCTGACAGTACCAATACTCCACGTTTCCGTTATATTCACAGGTGGGTGCCTGATATACAAAGTGGAACGTGATATGCTGATGCATGGCAACGGTATAAGGCTGAGACACTCCGATCCATTCGGGATCTGTAACCACAAGCCATATTTGCTTGCCATACTCCTCGCCCGTCAGGTAGAACTGACTTTCGGTTGCGCCGGAAATGGCAACACCGTCCAGATACCATTGATAGTTGAGCTTTGCCATACGCGCCGCATCATCATAAAACGGGATGTTGGAAAGATCCGCTTTCAGAACCGAGCCTGCTGCAGGAGCCCCCTGGACGGTAAAGTCCCAAACACTGTTGTCATAGAGTGCAACGTAGGTCATGTTGCTGTTGACCGCAGTCAAGGGATCTGCCACTCCGTCACCGTCGGCATCCCAGCCGCGAATGATCTGACCAAGATAGACTCGATCGGGCGCGGTCGGTACTGTTCCGCCCGTAACTGTTTGTTTTACAGAATTGCTATCCGAAAGTTTCCAGGTGATCTGAAGGATCGGAGCATAGGTTGTAACGTAAAGATACTTTGATATCCTCGGATCGTTTGCATCGGTCAGTTCGTTGCCTTCGCTGTCAAACCACTTTTCACTCCAGCCAAGGAATTTGTAGCCTTCCTTCTGCGGAGCTGTCGGGTGATCGGGTCTGTTTTCCTTTACACCCGTCCAATCAAGCAGCGACTTCTCACCGTCAAGCCACTCATATTGGTAGGTTTCTTCCACCACAAATCCCATCACGGCAAGCTTGACGCTTCCAACAGATTCAAGATCAACAAACACTTCAAAGGTGTATTCAAGTGCATCCAACGTATTGAGCTTGTCGGCATGCAGGGTAATGGTTTGAAGGACACCGTTATCGGCTTTCACCGTGTAAAAATCATCTGCCAAAGGCACACCGTTCATATGAACCGTTACCTCTCCGCTGATGGGGTCTGCACCCTCCACCAAAGAGATCACCACATCGGGTGAGGGTTCTCCGTTCGGATCATATTTTTGGAAGGTATCGTCTCCCGTTTCTGTGTCATTTTTGATCTCAAGCTTGTTCTCCGTGTATTCGGGAGATTGAATGGTTTCATCCGCAGTCTGACGGATCTCGGAGAGATACACTGCAGAGAGATTGTTATCCATGCAGTCCGTCGGCTCCTTGGACGCACTCAACGCATACTGTGCAACAGACGCACCGCCATGCTCGACGTAAAGACCGATCACACCGTTGCCGCCCTGCAGCATGCTGTCGTCCAGCTTCACCTCAAAGTACTTGATTCCGTCCTTTTCAATGATGCCCTGGACGTTCTGCCTTACAAGCACGGCACTGCTCGGCGAAATTGCCCCATCACGGTCGAAATCATCAAGCGCGTTGATTTGGAAGTCGGAGCCAAGCGCACCGCGAACCAGATAAAGCGTTACGGTTTCGGTAGTTGCAACATTTCCGCGATTGCGGATCGCAATCAACAGCGAGTTGCTCTCACCAATTACGATCTGCTTGGCGTAGGGAACCAGGTCAACATATTCCGTGCTGATCGAATCGGGCGCGGCTTGTGTTTGCTTACAGCTTCTGCAGGTTCCCGTGATCGAAAGATCAAATTTCTTGCTTGCGCTCACATTGATCTCAAACTCCTCGCTCATACCCGAACGGATCTCCTTCGGTGAGCAACCGCTGTCAGCAATTGTAAAGGTCGCGGTTCTCGCTCCCTTGTTGGTCACGGTGCAATGAATCTTCTGTTTGACATAATCGATACTGTAGGAGTATTCGAAATCAACCTCATCAAGATTCTTGGGAGTCCAATCGAAAGGATCGGAAGAAAGCGTTTTGCCGTCCGCATCGCAGAGCTGAACCTCAAGCAACAGCTCGCCCCCTACATATGCGGCGTCAAAGGATGCAATGTGATAGCCTGCCGTCTCGGGGTCATAAACAGTAACGGGTGCGCCCCACTCTCCGCCGTCAAGGAAGATTCCCTTAATGACCGTACAGGAAACCGTCTCGCCAAGCTCATCCCACGTCTTGTTTTCCAAGTAAAGCAAGGCATTGATGCCGCCGTCGCTCAATGCAACGTAGCCGTCCTTGAGCATCGTGGTCACATCGGGCAGAAGCAGGGTGTTACCTATGCTCTGTAGCCCCTCACTTTCCGAATACGTGCTATAATACAGGGCCTTACCGTTTTGCACCTCAACGGAGCTTGCAAGACCGATCACCGTTTCGTTCTCTGCCTCACAATCCTTCATAAGGGTCAGTGTACAATCGCTGCGGTCTGCCAGGTCACCGTCCTTGTCAACGATGTAATAGATGCCATCGGCATTTACGGCAAGATCGACCACTGCGGAAAGTCCGCTCTTCAGACAATCGGTCGTCCACTTGCTACCGTTCCAGGTCGACATCCAAATAGAGTTTGCCGCAGTCTCATATACGTGAGACTCGTTATTTGCCTCATCGTAGTAATTTTCGGGCGAAACACCAAAGATATTATTGTCGCTGTTTTCTGCCCAAACAAGTACGGGGTTGCCGTTCAGGATACCGATCTGCATTTCATACTTGTACGCGCTGTGCGTCTTACCGTCCACAACAGAAGTGATCGCATTGCCGCTCATCGCAGAGAAATTGCCGTCGGTCAGCTTGATCCACTTCAGTGAAAGCCCTTCGGCTCCCTCTGTCGTGTCATTGACAGTTTCCGCCGTCATTTTCTTGGTTTGTTGCGTATAAGCCAGGTAAATGCTGTTCCCGTCCTGAAGAACGGTATATGCAGCATCGCTGTATCCGTTGTCATCAAGAATGGTAGGAGCTCCCCACTCTTCGGTCTCAAAGTTCCATTCTGCCCACACCAGCTTGACGCAGTTGTAGTCATCGTATCCTTCGCCGCTGACTGCGGAAAAATAGACCTTATAAATGCGATTTCCAACCGTTATGATTCGTGCGTTCTCCTGACAGTCGGCTGAATACTCATATTCGGAAGCCAAGAACATGGCAGCTCGCGCATATTCCCAGGTAGAAAAAGCCGCAGGCTCTTCTCCGATGATATAGTGTGTTCCCGACCAGATGGGGAATTTTTTGGTATACCATAGGATCTTGACATATGCACCAAGCTCTCCGTGAATCTCCCAGGATCTTACGTCTTGCTCGGGCAGGATGTCAAAAATAATCACCGTACCGATATTTCCGTACATACCGATCGAAGCAATCGAGCATCCGATGCCAATCGACGCCTTCAGCTCTGCGGAAAGCTGAACCGAAAGCTCTTGGAGCTGAACCGGCGTTTCCTCGCTGTCAAAGCGCAGCTTGAGATTGACCTCACCACTGACCGAGACCTCGACCTCCAGAATAACAGGAATACACCAAACCACATATTGAGAATTATGCTTGAAGGTGTATTTGACCATACCCTTTACAGAGCCTGACGCGAGATGGATTCCCTCACCGCGAGCATATTCAAATACCAGCTGTCCTTCAATGCTTGCGTCAAACTTGTGGGTATTGCTTACCTGCTTGTTGCCACTCTGACTGATCGGAACATAGTCCTCCTTGGGAGGCTTGTAATCGTCCATCATATCCTTGAGGTTCCATTCCAAGGGAAGCCCCTCTTCAAAGAGCTTGTTCAGATCAAGCGTATCGTCGGTGGTTTCCTCCCATTTGTCCTTGATTGCCTTGATGATAGCGTTACGGGTTGTACCAAAGATCAGCAAGGAGCGTGCGCGAACTCGTTCGCGCCCCACCGTTTTGGCTTCAAACGGCGAGAGATTGACCGCGCCGTATTTCTCGATGATCGCATCCCCATACTCCACTCCGGGGAATCCGCGGTAAACGTAGAGTCGGTAATAATAGTAGTTATCCGCGTCGGATTGTACAAAGCGAATGTTGTAGGTAAAGAAGCCGTCGCAATACTGGTAGAAATAACTTCCCTTTCCGTGCGGCTGCAAATGATCCTTGTAGCCCTTTTTGGGGTCATTCTGACTCGAAGGAGAGGATTTTTCAGCCGTCAGAGTCAAAATCACCTGGCTGTCGTTGATCTCGGTTTTAAACTTGACGTCATCCGAAAATTCGATCTCGAATTGCGCGGAGCCGAACAATTGCTTAAAGAGATCGGGTCCGTTCTCCAGAGAAATATTCGCACCGAAATCCAAGTTGACATCGCTTTCGTCCAATTCAAAATCAATGACATTGATATTCAGCACCTTGCGGCATTCCAGAGTCTCGTCACCGTATTTGACGCTGATACGCACCTCGATCGGTTCGTCCTTGATCAAAAGCTCCGTGCTGATCGTGAAGGTACAGCTGTTTCCTTCCTCGCACGCAATTTCATCCAGCACCTTGCCGCATTGGATCAGACTAAAAACAGGATCGGTACATGCAGGATCCCAGAAGCCCAAAACCTTGATGGTTACATCCTCATATGTGACTCTCACTGTCTCGGTGGAGCTGTCACCGTTCTGAAGCGTGTAGGTATAGCTTTCACGGTACAGTGCCAGGTTCAGGTCTGCCGTTTGGCTGTTGATGTCCTTTTCTCCACAGCTGACGCCAAATACGTCGGGCTCCTGTGCCATGGTCAGGTAGGAGATCAGCATATCGGAATCGATATACATATCCTGATCGTAGGTGTAGTAGCCTTCCTTTTGTGCATAAACGTGGATCAGAGAGCGGATCTGCTCTTCCTTCTCCAACGTGGAGAAATTGACTCTTCCGAATTCATCGGCATGGAGATAAAACTTATGCGGAACCCATGCCATTACCTCGCCGGTTTCATCGTCGTAAAAATCGACAGTATAAACGGTGATGATAAAATAAACGTCTGTAAGGGCGGAGCCGTCGGTTCCCTTGACATAGAGGAGATAATCGTTGGTGTCGATCATATCGTTCGGCACCTCGGAGATCACCTCATATGGACCGATCTTGCGCTCACACCAATGAACCTCCGAATTGGAATCAAAGCCATCCCAGCCAAGGTCTGCATATTCCGCCTTGAAGCGAGTATACAGGGTATTGGGCGTATTGTCATAGATCTTCTCGCCCACGGTGGGAATCGTCTCGGAGATATAGAAAACCGTATTCAAGCTACTACAGCTTCCAAATGCGCGGGATCCGATAGAAAGCGGTTGGGTCGTTCCCACAACCACCTGCTTGATATTGGTGTTTCCGTAAAATGCGGAGTCATAGATCTTTGTGACAGATGCGGGGACATGATAGCTGACACGCTGAATTCCCGCAGGATAGCAGTACAAAACCGAACGATCCTTGGAATACAGCACACCGTTGCTGTCATTGCCGAAATTCTGATTCGATACAGAAACCTCGATATAATTCAACGACGGGCTATCAACAAAGAGATTATAGCTGTAAAGTCCGGATTTTTCGTCATCACTGCTACCGTAATAACGCGCTCCAAGCTTGACATACTCCAGCTTTGGACAGTTGGCAAACGCCTGACTTCCCACTAAAACCGTTTCGTCATGCAGGATCAGCCGCTTCAGATTGCGTGCGCCCCAAAAAGCCTCGGTAGCAATCTCATAAACATATGGAATCGGAGTCTCCTCAACAGAGGCATCCTCGTCCCCGTCAGAGGACGTCTGTCCCATGACGCTCATGTCATAAATGCCATTCGGTTCGCCGTTTGTTTGATCCCACTCGAAGAGTGCGGCAAATTGCAACAGCACGGGACGGTTGGGATTTCTGCAATCAAACAGAGATGCATAACGAACTTTTCCGTCCCCACCCTTTGCCGAAAAATTGACACGGTAATTTGCGGTTACGTTCGAGGTCAAAGCATCCCCCGAGGAATTGCTGTAATCACGGAACGCAAAGGAGGTGATGTTGACACATCTGCCGAACGCGCTCTCTCCGATGGAGGTCACATTGTGGTTCAGATAAATATCCCCCGAAAGCTTGGAACCGTAGAACGCGCGCGCACCGATGGTGGAAAGTGATTCACCAAAGAGGAAGCCTGTAATCGCGGTGTTTTCAAATGCAGAATCCCCGAGGTCGTGAATCTGATAGTTTCCTTTCAATGTTTTGAGAGAGGTACAGTTCCAGAATGCATGAGAACCAATGACGTTCACCGATTTCAAATCGATCTCCGTCAAATAATCATTGCCTGCAAACGCGTAGTTTTCAATGACCGTGATCTTGTAGGACGGATCGGTCGGCCATGCGAAAGCTCCGGTCTTCTTTTCGGGATACTTCAAAAGACGGGTAAAGATCGCATCCTCGCCTTCCGAAACCAGCGGATTTCCGTAAAGGACACCGTCCACCGAGCGATAATAGGGATTTTGTCCCGTAACCGTAATGGAGGTCAGATTCTCGGTATTACGGAAGGTACAATCCCAAATAGCGGGAAGATCTTCGTTTTGTCCTTCTCCGACAAATTTGCTGAATTGAACCGTTTCCAGATTCTTGTTTCCGTAAAAAGCATAGCGATCAAAGCCAACAACCTTGTAAAGCTGCTCATTGTAGGTTACAAATGCAGGAATTACCACGTCTGCATGAATCGCCTGGCTGGTGTTGACAGAGCTTTCTTCATCGGTCAAAGAAGTTTTTTTACCAACAATCGCTGTGTTATGCTCCAAATCGACCGTATAATACACACCGTTGTGATCCTGATTGCCGTTCAACACAACAGATGCATAAACGATCGCGCCACCAAAGGTCTTATTCGGATCCTCAAAGACCCAGCCTGTTGCGTCATGAAGTGCAATCACCTCAGAAGAGGAATCAAACGCATCCGAGGCAACGCCGTCAATCTTGTCACCGATAAAATAGACCTGTGCCGTACAACCCTTAAACGCCCCCGAACCAATTGCGGTTATGCCTTGCGCGTTTCCGTCTGTGGGCGTTGTAACCGTGATGGTATCAACGTCGGTTACGTTTTCAAAGGCAGAGGGCGCAATTGCGGTAACAGCATACTCGACACCGCCCGACAGAACCTTGAGCGGCACGACGATACGCTTTTCCGAGCTTGTTTTTTGGTTGAATGCAACCACGGTTGCCGATCCGTTATCCTCGTTGATCTCATATTTGATACCGTAGCGGTCAGAGTCATTCAGATCGATCGGAGTCAGATTGACGTCGGTCACGACGGGATAGTATTTGCCTGCCTCACCGGGAGTAGTAGAAAGCCCCTGTCCCGGAACAAACGCCACGTAGGGCTTGCCATTGTGCGTCCATCCGTGTGAGTTGATGTCATATGAGATCGACATCGTGGCTCCGTCCTCGGTATCGTAGTTTCTCGCAAAGGCGTTCTTGTCCAGCTCAGGGCAATCACCCTCGAAAAATACGTTCCAAAGAGATCCGTTGTTATAAACGCTGTGTTCCTTCAGTCGGCTGATATCCTTGCCAAACCGAATCGTCTCCAAATGAGGAAATCCGGCAAAAACATTTTTACCGATCTCTTGAATGCCGTCATTTACAATCGCCTCGACGATGTACAGATTCTCCTTGGTGTCGGCAATATCGTAAACAAAGCCCTTCTCCTTGTCAACCTCACTGACGTAATCGAAATCAGGAATGCTTCCCTTACCGTAAATAAACAACACGCCCTGACGGAACATACCCGTACCACCGGTGGATTTTCCGGTGTCGATCAAAACGTAATACGCATCGGTATCCGTTTCTTCATTCGGGCGGCAGAAGCCGTGCTTTACGATTTTATGGAAGTTCCCTTCGGGTACTTGCCAAAGATTCTGATATGCATAAAAGATCAGACCGTCAACACCGTCAAATGCGTTGCATTCGGTATCCTCGGAGCGCAAATATACGATCTCACCGATACAGTTGACGAATGCGCCTTCTTCCGGCGTCACGTCGGATGGAATCGCCACAGGAAGATCAAATGTAACACCAATGAATGCGTTTGCCTGAATAGATGTAGCATCGGCTTTGAGCATATCACTGCTTCGGCAGCCCAAAAGAAGCTTACCGGACTCGGTATGTACCAAACAGTCAGACCCATTTGAATGATACTTCGTGTTCTCATCATGCACCACAATCGAGCCAACGGCAGAGCAACCGTAGAATGCAAGCTCTCCGATCGTGTTCACGTTTTGGGGAATATAAACCGACTGCAAAGAGGTGTTATTATAAAACGCGTGCGTACCGATAGCAGTCAAGGATTCCGGCAGTTGAATCGATCGCAAGGAGGTACAGGATTCAAATGCGAGGTCACCGATTGCGTTCAGCACCGACCCGTTCGCAATTGTCACCGACTCCAGCCTTTCACAATTTTGAAAGGCGTAGGCACCAATGGATGCGGTTTTTGCGGGGATTGAGATCTGTTTGAGTCTTTTTGCATTTGCAAATGCGAAGTCTCCGATCTCGGTCAACTCATCGGGAAGATGGATTTCCATCAAAGAAGCGCAGTTCTGGAACGCGTTGTTTCCGATGTATGCTTTCTCCGCGTTTTTGATTTTTACAGAATTGTTCTCTGCCCATTGCAGATCCTTCAGCAAGGCACATTCTGCAAAGGCGTAGCGAGAGATTTCATTCAGCCCGTTGTGTGCGATCACCTGAAACAGCTTGGTACACCCATAGAAAACCCGGGGACCGATTCCGCGAACATTTTCGGGAAGCTTGACGGCTGTTAATTGCGTACAACTGCCGAATGCACCGAAATAGATGTACTCGGTATCCTCATGAATGTGGCAAACATTGATCGACCGATCGGATGCCGCCATCAAAATCGCATAAGGATTCTCCGTACTGCCCAGATAATAGGCGTTGTGATACTTGGTTGAGGTTTTCGTATTGGACGGATAATTGGTTGCGATCTGCTCGTCGGCGTGTATCAATACCGCATCAATTGTCAGATATTGGAAGAGTTGCACAGATTGCGCAGGAAGTGCTGCGGCCCCAATATTCTCCTCATTAACCGAGCTATCCGCATAGGTATAGGTGATTTTTCCTGCCACCGTATCGATGTGCTGTGACTTCCAAGCTACGGGAGACGTGCCGTTTTCACCGGGGGTACTCCAAGTGTTGGAATGATTCGCACCATCCGGCTTTCCAACACCGCCAGCACCGCCATAATTGCTTCCTCCTGCCGTGCCAATATCACCGACTATTTTTTGTACATATCCCAAAACTGTTGTGTTACTTGATATTGCTTCAACGGTGTTTCCTCCATTGCCACCGTCACCTCCCAATCCGCCGTTGCCTCCGGGAGTGAGATAAGAAGAAGTTAAAGGCATTTTGAGACCATTGCCACCTTTTCCTCCCTTTCCACCCAGTCCTCCATTTGCACCGTTACCGGATGTTGCATAAAGATGTGAATTTGCTAATACTAATTCGGCAACCACCGCCGCCGCGCCATCACCGCCTTTTCCGCCATTTCCACCATTTCCGCCATTGAATATTTGACGATTCGATACAGTGGTGTTTTGAGCATTGCCTCCGTCAGCTCCCACACCGCCGTTGCCGCCGTTGCCGCCGTACAGCTGAAGTGCTTCCTCACAGGTCATGGAAACCGTCAGAGCTTTTACATGCAGAGCCGCTTGACCGGGCAAGCCCGGATCTCCTGCGTCTCCCGTGCCTGTTGTGTTGTCTACACCGGAGCCTGCATCGCCCGCGCTACCGTTGCCGCCGCGCACTGTCAAGGGTGCAGCTCCAAGAACGATGACATTGGCATAGGGCGCATAGATTGCGACGGTATCGGCTTTTGCCGCAATGCTATTGGTTGTGCCTTGGCTGATGATATAAATATCCTGTGCAAATTCGGGAGCCTGAACGGTAAAATCCGTCAGATTGACGTTCTGCAGGAAGATATAGACCGCCGACGTCAGCTCGTTCGGAATCGACACACTGTAGCCCGCATACGTTTTGCCGCTTCCGCGCAAGACCACGCTACCGTTTTTCGGCATTGTGATCTGCGTCGCAGCCATGGTGTCAAGATTCAATACCGGATTTGATGTCGTGCTATTATCAGGCGTGTAATCAAGATAGGTCACACCGTCATAGCAGTTGATGATCTGATTTGCATTATAAGCCGCAAAAGTTCCAACGTAAGCGTTGCAGGCACTTACGTCCACCAAAATCTCGCCCTCCAGACGAAGATCACGGATGGAACCGTTGTTATAACCAAACAGACCGATGTAGCAATAACCGTCCTCAGCCGCCGTTGGCAAGGACGTGATCTTCATGCCGCTGATCGTATAACCAGAGCCGAGAAAATGACCCGTAAATTTTGCATCGGCAGAACCGATCGGTTCCCAATTATCCTGATAATTCGAATCCTTTGACAGATCGATATCGTTCATCAAGATATAGGTTCCGTCCAAATCATTCCTGATGTTGTACAGATCCTCTGCATCATAAACGAAGACACAGGTCTGATCCTTTCGTGCATTTTTGAAAATCCCCTCTACCGCGTCCGCCCAAGCTGAAAAGACACAAGTCGGGATCATCAAAAAGACCATAACAAATGCCAAAAAGGCAGATGTGATTTTGGTAGAAAGCTTTCTTGTCATATCCGTCACCTCATAAAACATATTTTGACAAAAAACTACAGTTACTACATTTATTATATCATGATACTTTTCCAATGTCAACCACAAGAGCAAAAAAACAGTACCGAGAAAACAATCCCCGGTACTGTTGTGTTTTTCTTTTTTGTATCTTTACATAAATAAAGCAGTCTTTCTCCGCAAGGGCAGAGACTTCCGTCAAAATGCCCAGTTTCCGTTTTGGAAGACGGGAACACGCTTGCCGTCGCGCGTGATGGCAGTGATGGCAAGATCCTCAGTGCCGATCATGAAGTCAACGTGGATCATCGAATCGTTGATGCCCTTTTCGTAGCACTCCTTCACGGTGTACTTGTCATAGTCCTTGAGGGTATTGGTAAAGCCGTGACCGAGTGCCAGATGACACGCGGCATTCTCGTCAAAGAGCGTGTTATAGAACAGCACACCCGAGTTGCGGATGGGGCTGTCGTAAGGAACAAGCGCACACTCGCCAAGGTAAGCGGCACCCTCGTCCATCGAGATCATTTCCTTGAGCAGAGCCTCGTTCTTTTCGGCATGAACCTCAACGGCCTTTCCGTCCTCGAAACGAATCGAGAAGTTTTCGATCAGCTCACCGCGATAGGAAAGCGGTTTGGAAGCCACAACAAGACCGTCGGCAATTCCCTTCTTGGGAGAGATAAAGACCTCCTCGGAGGGAATATTGGGGTTGAACTCGATGCCACTTCCCTGTGCGACCTCGGCACCGCCCATAAAGAGCGCGTCCTCAATCATGCCAACGCGGAAATCGGTTCCGTTTGCCGACTTGTATTCAAGTGTTTCAATGCCAAGGCTGTTGAGGTAAGCGCAACGGTCGGAAAGATCCTTGTTGTGCGCCTCCCAGGCTGCCACGGGATCCTCGTCCACACGGGAGGTGTAGAGAATGGCTTCCCACAGCTTTTCGATGGCACGTGAACGGGTTTCGTTCGGGAAAACCTTCTTTGCCCAAGCGGCACCCGGAACAGCGGCAATACACCA
>JAZOPW010000336.1:0-6636 GCA_045655785.1 Eubacteriales bacterium | reverse complement strand
GGTCGCGCCTCCCGTAGAAGAGGAATCCCCCCGCCCCCATACCCCCATCCCCGCGGATGTTCCCATCCCCGAAGCAAAGACCGAAATCCCCCCCTACCGCATGGTGGGCGAGGTCTTCCATTCCTACGTCATCGTGGAGGTCGAGGACAAAATGCTGTTGGTGGATAAGCACGCCGCGCATGAGCGCATTCTGTTTGAACAGCTCAAGGCAGGACTTGCCAACGTGGAGGTGGTCTCCCAGCTTTTGATGATCCCTGTGGACATCATGCTGACGAGTGCCGAGGTCGAGGCGTTGCGGGAATACAACGGCGAATTGGAAAGGATCGGCTTTTCGTTGCGTTACGCGCGAAACACGGTGTCGGTTGACGCTATCCCCGAGGGGATCGAGAGCAACGCCGTGGAGGATATGCTGGGCAGTATGGCAGGTCGGATCCTGAATGCTACGGGCAGTGTCAAGCTGACGCGTGACATCATTTTTGAAAAGGCACTTTATCAAGCCGCATGCAAGGCGGCGATCAAGGCGGGGCGTATTTACACCGACGACCACATCAAGTGGATCGTGGACAAGCTGATGGAGATCCCCGATATTACGTTTTGTCCGCACGGCAGACCCGTCGCATTGGAGCTTTCGCACCATACACTCGATAAGCAATTTGATCGGACAGGATTTTAAGGGGACGTTTGTGTCACTTGAAGGCTGCCCGCGTAGATCTCGACGGTGCTACGCACCCCGCATGTCATCCTGAGCGGAGGACGCAGTCCTGTATTCGAAGCCCCGAAGGGGTCGCCGCAGGCGAGATCTACGCGGAAACCTCTATAGGGGCGCGTCCGAGATCCGACCTCCGCAAGCTCCGGTCGCCCTGCGGGCTTCGACAAGCTCAGGATGACGGACTTGATGTTGCTTTTTTTCGAAATTAAAAGGACAAATTACTGTTCTGTCCGGAACTCGCGGAAGAACACGGTGTAAAGTTTTAGATGAAACAAGGTACCAGTGGGAACAATTGCTCATCTTAAGCGCAATGAGGTTAAAAATTTAGCAATAAAAATTCTGTTAAAAGTTTTTGGAAGGGGTGCGGGGGAACCTTTTTTCAAAAAGGTTTCCCCGCAAAAAACAAAAAACAAAAAAAGGAGCAAGCTGTATTCTTGCTGCCGAGAAAGGACTTTGAATATGTCAAAGCATTTTGAACTGTTGAAGCAGGAGGGACGCGCGAGACGCGGCGTCCTGCACACCGTACATGGGGACATTCAAACCCCCGTATTTATGAACGTCGGAACCTGTGCCGCCATCAAGGGTGGCGTCAACACGATGGAGCTGCGTGAGATCGACTGCCAGGTCGAGCTTTCCAACACCTATCATCTGCATCTGCGTCCGGGGGACGGTCTGATCTACGAGATGGGCGGACTGCACAAATTTATGAATTGGGACAGACCAATACTCACCGACAGCGGCGGATTCCAGGTCTTTTCGCTCTCCCAGCTCCGTAAGATCACCGAGGAGGGCGTGCGCTTTGCTTCGCACATCGACGGAAAGCGCATTTTTATGGGACCCGAGGAAAGTATGCAGATCCAATCGCACCTGGCGTCCACCATTGCCATGGCGTTTGACGAGTGCGTGGAGAATCCCGCACCGCACAAGTACTGCAAGGACAGCATGGAGCGCACCTACCGTTGGCTTGTCCGTTGCCGCGCCGAAATGGATCGACTCAACAGCCTGCCCGATACCATCAACCGCAATCAGATGCTGTTCGGCATCAATCAGGGCGGTACGTATGAGGATCTGCGCGTGGCACATATGCAGATGATCCGCGAGGTTCCCTGTGAGGGCTACGCCATAGGCGGTCTTGCCGTGGGAGAGCCGACCGAGGAAATGTACCGTATCATCGACGCGGTCGAGCCGCATATGCCCACCGATAAGCCGAGATACCTCATGGGTGTTGGAACCCCCTGCAATATTCTAGAGGCGGTTCACCTCGGTGTCGATTTCTTCGACTGCGTGATGCCCAGCCGCAACGCACGACACGGAAATCTCTTTACCTGGCACGGCAAGATCAACCTGATGAATGAAAAATACGCCAAGGATCCGCGCCCGTTTGACGAGGGGTGCAATTGCCCCGCATGCCGCAATTACAGCCGCTCCTACGTGCGCCATCTGCTCAAGGCAAAGGAGGCTGTGGGAATGCACCTGGCTGTGGTTCATAATCTGTATTTCTATAACAACCTCACGCGCAAGATCCGCGAGGCACTGGACGGTGGCTATTTTGAAGCCTTCTATCAGAAATACCGCAACATTTTGGGCGAGCGCGTGAACGATTGACGGAAAGGATGCAAGAAAATGGGGCTTTTCAAAAAGATTTTTTCGCGGAAAAGTAAAAATCCAAACAGCAAGCAATACCGCTGGGACATGGCGCGGCAGATGAGGAACCACCACATCCGCTATGTCACAGAGAAGATCAATGACGTGGATGAGGTGATCGGCCGAAACGGCGGCCTCAATATCCGCGACGACGAGCTTTTGGTCTTTGCGTCGGCGGACGTGATCTTTCGTTGCAAGATCGAGCAGATGCAGGCGTGGGAGCTGCTTTCCAAGGACGGCGTGGTGATCACAGCCCCCGATCTTGAGCATGAGGGCAGGGAACGCACCATCATCGTTTACTACGTCTATTACCGTTGACCGACTATGAGAAAATACAGATCCGACGAGCTGATCGAGCGCGATGCCACGATCCACATCTTTGAAAGTACCAGCGTGACAGGCGGCGCGATCCATGACCATGATTTTATTGAGATCATTTATATCAAGTCAGGCAACGCAACCGAATATGTCAACAATGATCGGTATGAGGTCAAAAAGGGCGACTTGATCTTCATCAATTACGGCAGTACACACCGTTTTGTGGCAACCGAGGGCTTTGTATATATCAATATTTGCTTTCAGCCGGAGCTGTTGGACAGCGGGATCATTACGCCTGAAAATGCGTTTGGCGTGTTGCAGTTGACTGCGTTTGACGAGCTGCGGCAGGCGAGCGAGGGGGGAATGATCTCCTTTGACGAGCGCGAGCAGCCCGAGATCGAGGATCTGCTTGCCCATATGCTCTCCGAGTATCAAGGCAGATGCGTCAGCTGGCAAGCGGTGCTGAAAAGCTATATGAATGTTCTGATCATTCATATGCTCCGCAAGACCGCGATCGGTGGGATCACGGCAGATGAGCCCGACATCTGGGTAGAGATCTCGTCTTATATTGACGAGCATCTTGGGGAAGACCTCACACTTTCGGCATTGGCAAAAAAATGCTTTTATAATCCATCCTATTTCAGCCGCGTGTTCAAGGAAAAATACCGCATGACTCTGACCGAATACGTTTCACGGCGCAAGCTGGAGTCGGCTTTGACAATGGCAAGGGAGAGCAGTCTTTCGGTGTCACAGATCGCGGAGCATGTAGGATTTTCCACCACGGGCGCACTTTACCGCGCCTCCTTGCGTCTGACGGGGGTCAGCTTTTCGGAGCTTCGCGCGCAGAATGAGCCCACAAAATACAAGATGACGAAATAAAAATAATGAAATAAGATCATAACATAAAGAACACCCGCCGCACGGTCGATGCATCAATCGACCGTGCGGTGGGTGTTTTTTCTTGGGAACATGCTTATGATAAACAAGGTTGTCCCTCGACAGCTTTGTTCGCCGCACGAAGATTTTATTGGTAGGGCGGGGCTTGCTCCCCCCGCCGATCCAAAAGTTGAGTATTTGCGGTTCTGCGTGGCAGTTTGCGGGTGTTTAACCCGCAAGCAAATACCCATAGCGACCAATCATTGTTAGCACTTGTTATGCGGTCGCGATGATCCCGCCGTCATGTTTCTCTGTACATTGCGGCAGGAGTAGAACCCCCGCCCTACGAGTAGGATTTTTTATGGAGCGGGCAGGGTTAGTGGTCCCTGCCCGCTAGCGGTAGCTATTGTTCATCTAAAGAGAACGGATGTTCCCAATTTAGTAAACAACTTTTTTAGAAAGTTCTTGGAGGTGTCGGATCCCAGAATATTTCGCTTGCGAAATATTCTCGTAGCAACGGAACGTTGCGTTGTTCTTCTCAAGAAGGTTCTGACAAAAAACATAAAAATAATATGACTGTAACACCATATCAAGTCGCAATTCCCGCGAACTGATTGCTGTAAAGCTTGGCGTATTCTCCGCCGAGGGAAAGGAGGGTGTCGTGGTCTCCCGCTTCGGCAACGATTCCGTCACGGATCACCACGATCACGTCGGCGTCGCGGATGGTGGAGAGACGGTGCGCGATGATCAGCGAGGTACGGTTCTTCATCAACGCAACCATTGCTTGCTGAATGTGCATTTCGGTGCGCGTATCGACGTTGGAGGTCGCTTCGTCCAGGATCAGGATCTTGGGGTCGGCAAGCACAGCACGCGCAATGGCAAGGAGCTGCCGTTGACCCTGTGAGAGATTGGAGCCCGATTCGGTCAGCATGGTATCATAGCCGTCGGGGAGACGGTCAATGAAGTGGTCTGCCTTGGCGGTTGCGGCGGCGGCGCGGAGCTGCTCGTCGGTGGCTTCGGGATGTCCGTACTTGATGTTGTTGGCAATGGTGTCGGAGAAGAGCACCGTGTCCTGCAGTACGATGGCGATCGCTTGACGGAGTGTCGATTTCGGGATCTTGGTAATGTCGATGCCGTCGATCGTGATCTGACCGCCGTCCAGCTCATAGAAGCGCGTCAGGAGGTTGACAACAGTGGTCTTTCCCGAGCCTGTTGCTCCTACGATCGCGATCTTCTGTCCCTGCTTGATCGAAAGATTCAAGCCCTTGAGAACAGGCTCGTCGGGAACATATCCGAAATGAATGTCACGGAACTCAATGTTGCCGCGCATTTCGTCAATCGATATTTCCTGTGTTCCCTCGTCGATCTCGTCTGGGTTGTCCATGATCTCAAAGATCCGCTCGGCACCCGCAAGAGCGGTGAGAATGCTCGAATATTGGTTGGCGATCTGATTGATCGGGCGCGTGAATTTTTTGGAATATTGCAGCATTGCCTGAATGCTTCCGATCGAGATGCCGCCACGCCCCGCAAGCATCATCCAGCCGCCTGTTGCCGCGATCAGCACGTATTGCAGATTGCCGATGAAGTTCATGATCGGACCCATGATCGAGCCCCACACGCGTGCGCTGATGGCACAGGTGCGCAGATCGTCCGAGATCTTGGCGAATTTTTCAACCGATTCGCCCTCTTTTCCGTATGCGACCACGGTCTTGTAAGAGGTTACGGTTTCCTCGACCTGCCCGTTGAGCTGTCCCAACAGCCGTTGACGGCGGACAAAGAATTTGCGCATGAATTTGCCGAGCGTCGAGGATACACCGATCGAGATCGGGATGGTCACTAGTGCGATCAGCGTCATCAGCGGGCTGTAATACAGCATCATGACAAGCGCACCGACCAGCGTCAACACGCAGGAGAAAAGGGTCGTGACCGACTGCGAAATGGCGTTGGAGAGATTTTCTACGTCATTGGTCATGCGCGACATGATGTCACCGTGACGGTGCGTGTCGGTATAGCGGATGGGGAGCTTGGAGATCTTTCGGAAGAGATCGTTTCGCATGGTGCGCACCGTTCGTTGAGAAAGCCGCGCCGCAAGCACCTCTTGAAAATAGGATAGGAGCGAGCTGCAAACGAAAATGACTCCCATGATGATCAGATAGCCCTTGAGAGCGTCGAGGTTGACCGCGAGCTTTCCTGTCGCGTCATCGATCGAAATGGTGTCGATCGCCTTTGCCTGAAAGAAGGGACCCAACAGGTCTGCCGCCGTGACCGCCAGCATGATCAGGATCAGCACGATCAGGATCATGCCGCTTTTGCCGATGTAACGGAGCAGACGTTTGACGGTATTCCAAGTGTTTTTTGGCTTTTCGGCATTCATACGCGCCGACATCGGACCTCCGCCGCGACGCGGACCCATCTCAATGATGGGCGGATTGCTTGCCGAGGATCTGTTGCCTTGGTTGTTCATGCGCGTACACCTCCTTCGCTTTGCTTGGTCTGTGAATGATAGATCTCGCGGTAGGTGCTGCTGGTGCGCATCAGCTCGTCATGCGGTGCGCAATCGGTGACCGTGCCGTTTTCCAGGACCGCGATGCGATCGGCGTTTTTCACACTTGCAATACGCTGTGCGATCAGAATGACCGTGGTGTCCTTCAGTTCCTCGCGCAACGCCTTTTGAAGCCTTGCCTCGGTTGCAAGGTCGAGCGCGGAGGTCGAGTCATCCAGAATGAGAATATCGGGCTTTCGGGTCAGTGCGCGCGCGATCGACAGGCGTTGCTTTTGACCGCCCGAAAGAGAAGCTCCCTTTTCGGCAATCAGGGTGTCGTAGCCCTCGGCAAAGGACGAAACAAAGCCGTCCGCCTGCGCCACCTCTGCCGCCGATTGAATGGCGGCTTGGTCGGCATTGGGGTCACCCCAGCGGATGTTGCCCGAGACCGTGTCCGAGAACAGCTCGCTTTTTTGCATAACGTAGCCGATTCTTTTGCGCAATGCCGTGAGGTCATAGTGTTGGATCGGCACACCGTCGATCTCGACCACACCCTCGGTCGCGTCATAAAAGCGCGGGATCAGATTGACCAGCGAGGTCTTGCCGC
>JAZOPW010000335.1:0-4734 GCA_045655785.1 Eubacteriales bacterium | reverse complement strand
AGTCCCAATTCCTGCAAGGTAAACAGATCAATATCGGGAATCGATTCACCGCTATCATGCCGTCTTTTTGCGTCTGCATTTGGATATATCAGACTGAACTCGTTAAAATCCATTTGATTTTTTGAATCCTTTCCACTTTTTCTATCCTTATAAGTATAACACAAAAAAAGCGTTCCGTCTACACTTTCATAAAAAATTTGCATTTTTATCAGGATTTTTCAAGATTGAATTGACGGATTTTGCTTTTTATGGTACAATAAGAAGGAACATCAGAAGGGAGCGATTGAAATGCAGAATTTGCAAGTCTATGATTTTTGTTTTGCCAACAGGGACACTTTCTATAAAAAGCCTTCCAATATCATGGATCTTTTCGATCGATCGGCGTGGAAAAAACTTCTTGCATTGTGTCGGGAACAAATCTCGTTTGAGATTGAAAATGCGTCGGACTATGAATTGTTCCGTACCATTTGCGCTTTGGAATCGGATCTGCAAGGGCATACACTCTTGAAGCGGAGCGAATTCTTACTGCAGGATCGGTTGGGAATCTCGGAACCGCTCTCTTTGGAGCATTGTGATGAAATATGGAAGAGAAGTGCCGATCATTTTTTGCGCCAATCGCAATCTTTGGGAGAAATGGATATCAACAATATAGAATGCAATATCTGCTGTGTGTTTGATGAAAACAATCTTCCGGAAGCACTCCAAAAGAAAATTGTGCCTGTTTTACAGGGGAATTGTCTGTGCCAAACCCAAGCATTGACGTGGGGATCGTGGAAAACCGAAATGTCCGATACGCTGGCTTCCTTTCAAGAAAAGGGCTGTCGAGCCATCTATTTTGCCTTACCCGAGGAGTATCGGGATATCGACACCAATCTCTATTCCGTCGAGCAAGCACTGAAAAATCCAACGAATGACAATCGCGAAAATCTTCTTTTATCGCAGGCTTTTCGTTTTTTCAGTGAATACGCAAAGGAGAATTGTCTCACGATGATTCTTCGTGTGCATACAACCGCAAATGAGACGCAGAAGCTGCTCAAACGTACCTTGCGTACGGTCGGACTTGCGGATACCGTATGCCTTGCGTCTGACCTGCAAACCCATCTTTCTTTGCTTCGTGTGATAACCGAGCTTTCCGAACCTGCATTGAAATGCGGAATCTGTACGGATGATCACAGCTCCAATCTTGAATTGGAGCTGGCGATTTCCGCTACTGTTTCTCGCTATCCCAAAGGACTTTTGCAGTTATTTTCAGGCACAGACCTTCGGAGCTCTGCTTTTGAAAGAAATAGACTTGAAATGCTACAAAAAAAAATCTGAAAAAACGGCTATCGAACGCAAAATTGCGATCGGTAGCCGTTTTGGCAGTTAATTGGTTTTCTCTATAAAATCCTTGAGAAGCGCGTCTTGCAGCTGTCTTACCGTGTGCGGTGCTTTTCCGCCGACCATTTTGCCGTCTACCTCTATCACCTGTATGCAAAGGGCAGAGGCAGAGGTGATCAAGATTTCGTCTGCGTCCAATAATTCACTCAATGTATATTTCTTTTCCTGTATCGGCATACCAAAGCTGCGACAGCAGGCGATCAGGTGTGCGCGTCCTGTCCCGGCAAGAATCATCTCGTCTGCAGGGTGCGTGATCAATGTACCGTTTTTCAAAATCGAAATATTGGAGTGTGCGCATTCTGTGACAATATCTCCGCGATGTAAGATACATTCATCCACGCCCGCCTCGATAGTTGCTTGTGTTGCAAGTACGTTGGGGATCAGGTTGAGCGTTTTGATGTTACAATGATAAAAGCGGGTATCGTCAAGGGTGATGCATCGCATGGGCTTGTAGGTATCACGGATCTCTGCAGGCTTTAGCATGATCCAAAGATTGGCGCGATCATCCTCCAAAAAAGCATGTGAACGTAAGCCTGTGCCGCGTGAAAGTTGACAATAGATCCATTGATTGGGAGAATCCAATTTTTGTACAAGCTCATTTAATAAGGTCGCAAGCTCGTTTTTGGACAGAGGGGGAATGATCCTTAAAAGTTCAGCGCTTTGAAAGAAACGTTCCACGTGCTCTTCCAAGGCATAAATATGATAGTTGCGGCAATAGGAAACGTCATAAATTCCGTCACCGAAATAACAGGCTCGATCCAACATCGGAACCGTCATTTGCTCCAATTCATCGATTTTGCCGTTATAATATCCAAGTGTTTTCATAAAAAGTTCGAGATCCTTTCTGTTCAAGATGGTTCAACAATGTCTTCAAGCACCGCAATCTCTGCTTCGGAAAGCTGAGCTGTTTGATCGGCAAGAGCCGACGAAGCTACAAAATCGGCGGTTCGTGTGAAATCGGAGCCCGAGGCGCAAAGGGTTGCTTCGGTTCCGTTTGTATAGGTCAATTTTACGTAAAAAAACGCGGAAAAAGGGGCTTTGTAGTCCGCAGATGAGAGGGGTTCTGTGCAAACGTCAAATCGTACTCGATTACTCAAAACCGTCTTTCTTGGTTGTAATGCGGTTTCTTCTCCTGTAAGACCGTCCTTTTGGATACATGCAGTGATTCGAACAGCATTCTGATCGCGCGCAGTCAGCAATTCAAACGAGTCTTTTCGTAAAACTGCCGAGAAGCGCAGGTGTTGCTGTTCTTGATCGAGTGAGAGCGACGCACCGTGCAGCATATCAAATTCCAAAAACACGGCGGTAAAGGATGTGTCGGCTTTCACTGCAAAGGTGGAGCCGGATGGCAGAAAGGAGCCGTCCGAGCCAAGCCATCCTGCAAAGTCGGGAGCGTTGCATTGCGGAAGGGTCAGGGTGCTTCCTGCACGAATGATTTCTTCGGTCTTTGTGTTTGCAACTTGATAGGTTAAGGTGACCTGCGGCGGAGGGAGGATCTTAAGATATATGACCGCGCAAAGGAAATAGACGTTGTTCTTTTTTGTCGATTGCTCGTGGTCATAAGAGGCTTTTCCGCGTATTGTCAGTATATGCGACGTGTTCTCGGAAAAGTTCATCCTCAAGGAAATCTCTGCATTTTTACCGCTTGATAAGGGCATCCAAGCACCTTGATCCAATCGGTATTCCAGAGCATCGACACCATACGTGTGGGTAAAAACACCGCTGAACTGTAGGGTATCAACGGTAGTCAGCTCGTATTCCGCGTAGACCGTTTCGTTTTTTGCGCTCCGACGCACGGGTGAGGTGACTTCATTTTGATATTCATACTGTGTTGTTGCAATTGCAAACCGTGAGCAAGTTGCGTTTGCGGGATCTGCACAAGGTTCGGTGGGCATATTTGCATATACAGGGATCAGAAAGGTCGCCTCGGAATCCAAGGCACCAATGGATGCAAAGGATTGGTACAGGATCTTACCCTCGCTCATTGCACCGTAAAGAGCCGCCATATACTGCTTTCTGAATTCCTGACCGGAACGGGCGTCTACGTTGAACTTTTGCAGATATATCGTGGACTGATAACAATCTATGTAACGTTTTTTCAAGAAGCTCGCGCCGCCGTAAATCGATTTCCATCTTGTGTTCCAGGAGGGGGAGCCGCCCCATTGCTTGGACATATCGGGAGTACCTTCGGATGCGCGGAGCATTGCTCTTTGATAGATTTCGAAAACACCTTCTCCGTATGCACCGATATTGTAATAATTATAAAGACCGTTCAAGGAAAGAAGATCACTTTCGGCAAGACCGCTTTTTGGAGGGAGGATATCCTTGCCCGATTCGGTCTTTTGCGTTTGATTTTGATAGTAATCGTTCAAGAGACTTCCGCACTCACCCGATATTATAGGGGAGGTTCCACCAACACCTTGCTCCTGGCGGATCTTGACCGCAATGTAAACCGGATTGATCCCAAGCTCCGCGCCGACCTCGCAAAAGTATTCGGCATAGGTTTTGCCGTTTTCCAACTTTGCATTTTCCATAAAGGTTCCGCTCAATACGGCTTTTACCGCAGAGTGGGAAGAGGTGGTTGTGGCACTCAAATCATAAAACTGAAAGATATCGGCTTCGTTTAAAAAGTTTCGCGGGTCCATAAAATATTCCACAGCGGCGCGCGAGGCTTGATAATATCCCGCTTCGGGCTGGTTTCTGTTTGTCTCATGCCAATATGCGCTATAGCTCGCATTTTTGGAGATCAGATTCAAGGCTTCGTCCTTGGTTTCCTGATCAATCACATAATTCCAGTTGTATTTTGAATTCAGCTTGGTAACTCTTAAGGGGATAAAATTCCATGTGGGATGTAAAAGATGAAGCTCGGTGAGCGCAACTGCATAGTCTTCGGGAAACCCGAGAAACAACAGGCTTTGATAGTAATTTTCGGCATCACCCGAAAAATAGCGTTCATTTCCGCTTGTATAAAGCGTCATTTGAAAAATGAGGGTGAGGAAAATGACGGCAACCAAAGCAACAGACGTCACACTTTGTACAATTCGTTTGACCCTTGTCTGCATTTTTTGCGCTCCTTTCTCGATTGGTTTGGGGACTTTCTTATATTATAACATATTTTTTATCTTTTGGGGAGGGTTTCAATAAAAAAATA
Source organism: Eubacteriales bacterium (assembly GCA_045655785.1). Taxonomy (GTDB): domain Bacteria; phylum Bacillota; class Clostridia; order Oscillospirales; family CAG-272; genus UMGS1865. The sequence goes on along the minus strand of JAZOPW010000335.1, from coordinate 203 downwards.
TATATTTTTTGCAAAAAAAGAAGCCAAGGATTTGATTTATTTACAAAAAAGGTGTTTACAAAAAGCATTTTTTGTAGTAAAATATTAGGGAGTATGTAAGAAATATTTTTGAGGAGAGACTTCAACCATGAAAACACCCAAATATAAACGAATTTTGTTGAAACTGTCCGGCGAGGCACTTGCTTCCGGTAAGGAAGATATTC
>JAZOPW010000334.1:0-2345 GCA_045655785.1 Eubacteriales bacterium | reverse complement strand
GCCATTGTGCCTGCAATCACCCAGGTCTGTGCCGAGATGCTGCCGCCTCCCTGCTCCGCCTCGGGCGTTGTGTCCTCCTCGGGCACGATCCCGGTTTCGGGCGATGCGGTGGTTTGCTCAACGCTTTCAGGCGCGTCGGTCTCGGGCGCATCGGTCTCGGGCTCGGTGGTGGGTGCTTCGGTTGTGGGCGTCGGGTAAGGCTCACCGTCATAACCCAATATCATCAGGCTGCAGTCATCGACCAAAACATTGCGGAAGTTGTTCCCTTCGGCACCGTCCAGCGTGACCATATAGAACTCCGCGCTCTTGATCTCGCCTGCCCAGGAAGCGGGGACGTCCTTGGTAATACACGTCCAGCCGTTGGCTTTGACCTGTGCATAATCGGTGAAAAAATAGTAATCACGCTCGGTGGTATATACGCCCAGCACGACCATCATGTTGATCGGATTTGCATCTGCATCCGCAAGCTTTACCCAGGCGGTCAGACGGTAGGTGCCCGTGCCGTAATGGGTCAGCTTTTTGGTCACGTACTGTCGCGTAAAATCCGTCCAATGTGTTCTGCCCGTGATCTTCAAAGCGCCGCTGCCGCTGTGCGCGTCATCACTGTACTCCAGCGATGAGCTGACGTAAGGCTGCCAGATGCCGGAAACCTTTTCAAAGTCGCCGTTCTCCAAAAGCTCGTAGTCCTGCCCTGCCCCCGTGGGCATGCAAAGCACGCCGATCAGCAAGGCAACGCAAATTGCAAATGCGAGTTTTCTCATACGTACCCCCAAAGGATTTTTCTTCATTATACCACGGCAATCCCGAAAAATCAAGAGAAAAGTCAACAAAGCGGCGCGCTCCGCATGCATATTGCACAATGCAAAACCCATTCAAAGCCTAGTCTTTTTCGTATTTTCCAATCACTTTTTTTGCTTTCTCTGTTGACAACCAAACCAAAATCGGGTACAATAATTATATATGCCGTTTTTTGCCCTGTTGCAAGGCAAGAATTTCGGCGGAATTTGGAGGATATGACGTGATCTTAAGCATGACCGCCTTCGGACGTGATAAACAGACCGTTTCGGGCAAGGATATTACCGTGGAGCTGCGCTCGGTCAACAACCGTTTTTTTGACTGCTCGGTGCGCATTCCCCGTGCGTTCTCATACCTTGAGGAAAAGATCAAGCCCTACCTGCAAAGCCGCGGCATCTCGCGCGGCAAGGTGGACGTCAGCATCTCGATCGACGTGCTGGACACACAGGGCGTTTCGATCGTGTTTGACGAGGGGTACGCCAAGGGCTACCTGGATGCGCTTTACGCGCTGCGCGACACCTTCTCTCTTGCAGACGACATCAGCGTCATGAGTGTGGCGCGAAACCCCGAGATATTTAAGGTCAAAAAGCCCGAGGAGGATACCGAGAAGGACTGGCAGGATCTGCTTTGCGTGCTCTCTGTAGCCACCGACCGCTTCCTTGACGCAAGACGCGCCGAGGGTGCGCGCATTGAAGCCGACTTGCGCGGCAAGATGCAAAGCATCATGAGTCGCGTGGACACCATTGAGGAGCTCTCCAAGGACGATATTGTCTTTTACCGCGACCGCCTTGAGGAAAAGATCCGTGCCGTGCTTGCAGACGCCGTGATCACGGTGGACGAAAATCGCCTTTTGACCGAGTGCGCCATTTATGCCGACAAGGTTGCCATTGACGAGGAGCTGGTGAGATTGCGCTCGCACTTCGTTGCCTTTGAGCAGTACCTTGCATCGGGTCAGCCTGTTGGCCGCAGTATCGATTTCCTGTTGCAGGAGATCAACCGCGAGATCAACACCACCGGCTCCAAATGCACCAATGCCGCGATCGCCAAGCTTGTTGTCGAGGTCAAGACCGAGCTTGAAAAGATCCGCGAGCAGATCCAAAACATCGAGTAAGGAGTACAGGATATGAATTTCATCAACGTAGGCTACGGAAATATGGTGGCGGTGGAGCGCATCGTCACGCTGGCAAGCCCCGACTCCGCACCCATCAAGCGTCTGATCCAGGACGCAAAGGACTCCGGCCGCGTCATCGACGTGACCTGCGGCAGAAAGACCCGCGCTGTCATTATCACCGACTCGGATCACGTCGTGCTCTCCGCCCTGCAGGCTGAGACCATTGCAAACCGCCTGACCAGCGATCAGGACTATGACGACGAGCCCGAAGAGGAAGAATAATCCGCAGGCACCCCAATTTGTTTTCACAACATCAAAATATATCGAAAATTTCTGAAAGGAATCAACTATGCTTTATCCTACCATCAACGAACTGACCAAGAACGAGTTTAACCGCTACGAGCTGGCTATCGCAACTGCAAAGTGCGCACGCATCATC
>JAZOPW010000333.1:0-2120 GCA_045655785.1 Eubacteriales bacterium | reverse complement strand
GATCCTTTTTCATTTGCTCCATCCATTGCGGCGGATATCCTGCAAATCCCTTGATTTTTCCTCGTAGTTCCATCTCAATCAGTACCTTTCTCTTTACTTTCTTGGATCGTGCCATAGCAACGCGTTCCGTCATTTCGTTCGATCGTTACGGAGAGTGCCATGGCTTGACAGCTGCGCTTTGATGGGCAAGCGACCTCGATAAAGCTTGCGGTATGTCCGTACATCATGCCGTCCTTGTAGGTTTCAAACAGTACGTCAACTGTTTTTCCACTCTGATCATCCAGAATCCTTTTGCGAATGTCTTCTGCCACTTGAGACAGACGGTGGACACGCTCGTGCTTGATGGCTTCGGGAATCTGACCCGACATGGTGTCCGCAACCGTTCCTTTGCGACGCGAATAGGGGAAAACATGTATCATCAAGAATTTTGCCTGTTCAACAAAGCGAACGGTCTCGGCAAAATCCTCTTCTGTTTCATTGGGAAATCCCACGATCATATCGGTTGTGAACTGCACCCCCGGCATGGCGGCGCGGAGCCTTTCGATCCCTTCCAATGCTATGCGGGTGTTGTATTTTCGTTTCATCAGGGCAAGGATCTTGTCGGAGCCGCTCTGCATCGAAAGGTGAAAATGAGGTGCAAGCGAGTGCAGCTTGGAAATGCGCTCCACAAATGCAGGCTTCATCAGGGAGGGGTCAAGGGAGCCAAGACGGATCCTGCCGATATTGGGGATACGGTCTACCTCTTCCAAAAGATCGATCAGCCTGTATCCGTCCAGGTCCTTTCCGTAGGAGGCGGTCTCGATACCGGTCAGCACCACCTCGCGGCATCGGTTTTCGGTCAGCGTGCGCACTTCATCCAATACGTCACAGGGATCCTTTGAGCGGATCTGTCCGCGCGCACTCGGAATGATACAGTATGTACAGTGGCTTTCGCATCCATCCTCAATTTTGACATAGGCGCGCGTACGGTCAAAATGCGTGATCCGCATTTTTTCAAAGCCGAGGGCATCGGGGGCGGAGTGATTCACAATTGGCGTGTCATGCTTATGTCCGAGTCTGATCAGCTCCAATGCCGCGGCGACAACACTGCTCTTGTTGGCATTTCCCGATACGAAGTCTACGCCCTCGATGCTTGCCACCTGCTCGGGCTGTGTTTGGGCAAGACAACCCGTGACAAGAATATAGGCATTTGGATTTTGATGAATGGCGCGACGGATAAACTGGCGTGCCTTTCGGTCTGACTCGGCGGTTACCGTACAGGTGTTGATGACGTATATGTCACAGGGCTGTGAGGGTGAGAGAATACGGAGCCCCTCTTTTTCAAACAGCTCTGCGATTGCCTCGGATTCGTATTGATTGACTTTGCATCCTAATGTGTATATTCCAACGGACAGGGGGGAATCGGTCATGGTATCTCCTTTTTCTCTTTCGAAAAACCTTCTTCTATATATTTTATCATGCTTTTGCTGCTTTGTAAATAAATTTTTGCAAAAAATAATTGACAATTTGAAATTTAGTCTTGAAAAAGAGGGAAAAACATTGTATAATAGCATCAGACAGCATTGCCCTTGGCATTCTGTCTGTTATCATGAAAAAAGGAGTACGGGGGAGCTTTCATACAAGAGTTCCCCCGTTCGTGTAATATGCAGATCATTACCGTAAAACGAAATGACGCAGGGCAGAGATTGGATAAGTTTCTCTCAAAGGCTGTCAAGGGGCTTCCGTTGTCCTTTATGTACAAATATATCCGAACCAAAAAGATCAAGGTCAACCGAGCCCGTACCCAACAGAACTATATGCTTTGTGAGGGCGACGAGATCCAGCTCTTCATTCGGGATGAATTCTTTGCCTCTCCCGAGGAGGATCACGGCGCGCTGTTTCGCATTCAGCCCAAATTGGATATTGTCTATGAGGACGCGAATATCATGCTCTTGAATAAGCGTCCCGGTGTTTTGGTGCATGAGGATACTGCGGCGGCAGAAAATACGCTGATCATGCACGTTCAGGCTTATTTGGCGCAAAAAGGAGAATATGATCCGGATGCGGAACAATCCTTTTCACCGGCGCTGTGCAATCGCATTGACCGTAATACAGGCGGTATTGTCATTGCTGCGAAAACA
>JAZOPW010000332.1:0-3471 GCA_045655785.1 Eubacteriales bacterium | reverse complement strand
AAATGGAAGAGGAGATCCTCTTCTCCAACCTCGTTTTTTGCCTCTTTTTCTCTCTTTTTTCAAAATATCTTCTCGTCTATACAGAAAAGCGTTCACGCCTCGGCTTTTGCCGAAGCGTGGACGCTTTTAGTCTACAGTCTGAAAGGACACCAAACGGTGTCCTGTTTTCATTAGCGGGTCAGAAAAAATTTGAACGCGAGCGCCCGCGAGAGGGAGCAAGGCAAGCGCCGCCGGGGGCGGATACAGCGCAGCCGAGCGAGTGAGCAAATAAGGAGCGTCGTGAGTGTGCCACGCACACGAGCAGGGCGACTATATTTGCGAGGTGCAACGCCGTGCACCGCACGGCTAGATAATCTCTCCATCTCCGCCAAAAAGAATAGACACCAGATTGGGTGTCTGTTCTTTTTTAGTTTTTGGAACGGTGTTTGCCCGTAATGGCAAACATCACACTTTATAAACGGTACATCTGTGCAGAAGGGGCGTATCCGTAATACCGTTTGTATGCCCGACTGAACTGATAGACATCGGAATATCCAACCAACCGTGCGATCTCGACAATGGGGCGTTTTTCATAAATAAGCATTTGAGCTTTTTGCATCCTGACGTCGGTGATATATTTGAAAGGAGATCTTGCGAGCTTATCTGAAAACAGTTTTCGTAAATAGCTTTCACTGACGAAGCAATATTCACTGATTGATTTCACAGAAAGCGAGGGCGATGAATAATGATGGTCTATATACTCAAGCGATGCTCTCAAGACTTTTTCCGAGAGCGATACCGCAGGGACGGCAAACAGCGCCGACGTCAGATAATAAAGCTCTCCGATAGCTTTCGCTTCATCTCCAAACGACATAGCATGTCTTGCCGAGATCTGCTCAAATGCCTTTTTTATCTGGATCTCGCTCGGAGGCGATAATTGCATTGGCGAATGCTCATCCTTCGTCAGAAAATTGAACACGTAGCTTTCTGCTGAATCCAAGCACTCGTTAACGTAACACGCACCGTATGGCAGGAATACCGGATGCTCCTTGTCACATATTAACGTTCGGTCACGAAAGGTAAATCGTATTTTCCCTTTGAGCGTAACGATAAAGCAAGCATACCTTCGTTGATTCATTTCTATTTTGTGTCCGCGCGGATCTCTTGCAAAAAAACAGTTTGCCACAGCGGTTATAATTATTTTTTCCACGCTCTGTCTCCCCATAAATCAAGTATCTATATTATAACATCGAAAATCGATACAGTCAATAATATCGGCGGTAATATTTATATTTGTGTCGAAACGGTCAACTTCAAAAGCGATTATGCAATTGATTTATTCTTGGTTTGTTTTATAATTATTGTGTAACCAATTATTCATTAAAAAGGAGATCACTATGATTTTTTGCGGAAAAACAGTTATTATTACAGGTGCGGCTGTGGGGATCGGATATGCTACCGCTGTAAAATTTGCGATGAACGGTGCGAATCTAATTTTATTCGATCTGAATCAGGAGAAACTGAATGAATTAAAAACCAAGCTTCCAAGCACCGTGGGCAAGGTTAAATGTATCGTTGGCGACGTAAGAGATGAAGCATTTGTGAGAAACTCTGTTCAGGAGGCGATCACGGAATTCGGAGGCATTGACGTTCTGGTCAACAATGCCGCTGTTTGGCGTAGCTGGAGTTCATTCGTAGAAACACCATCCTCGGAGTGGAGAAGATATATTGATATCAACGTTATGGGCAGCGTGTATTTCTGCCAAGCCGTTCTTCCCACTATGATCTCGCAAAACAAAGGACGGATCATTAACGTGGCGTCTGTTGCCGGTGTGTACGGAAACGCAAACATGGCACATTACTCCGCAACCAAGGGCGCGATCATTTCGTTTACTAAAGCACTTGCAAAGGAAGTAGCAGCCAATAATATTCTCGTTAACGCTGTAAGCCCGGGAAGCGTTAGCCCTTCTGAGAATGATGATTATAATTATTACCGTGAAAGCGAGTTATCTTTCCTTGGAAGAACCGGAACCGACATGGAAAATGCTAACCTCATCTATTTTCTTGCCAGCGATGAGGCAACCTATATTTCGGGGCAAAATATTCAGATCGATGGTTGCAGAAAAAAACAGTGATACGGCATCTATTTTGTCAAGATAACACAGAAAAAAGGCTAATTTGTCTACCGACAAATTAGGCTTTTTTGAATGATGTTTGCCTACGGCAAATGATGTTGGCTACGCCAATGATGACGGCTACGCCTAATGATGTGTGCCTTGCGGCACATTGGGCAAACATCGCATCATTGCGGCACGAAGTGGCGCAACATCATATTTGCGAAGCAAATGCATCATATCGCCGTAAGGCGATGCATCATTGAAGTTATACAAGGCTACCCCTTGATTTATTCGCAAAAATGTGATATAATTACAACATCAAAAAGTAGAACCTTATTATAATGATTAAAATATTTGTGAACCGAAAAAGGAGGTTAAAAAACATGGATACCAATCAAATTTTAACATTTTTTCAGGACACTGCGTACGTTCGGACGGGCGGAAGCACGGGAGAAAAGAAATGCGCGGAATATTTGAAAAAACAATGTCTTGCATACAGCTCGGATGTTAAAATCGAAGATTTTGAGGTCGAAATGGCTACAATTCGCGAGGTTGAGTTTCTTGCGGACGGTGTCTCTATCCCCTGCAAGGGCTACCTTTGCGCGGGAAGTCATGAGGTCGAAGCCCCCTTTTATTATTTGCGGAATACCGATCCTCACTCGCTCTCGCTTTGCAAGGGAAAGATCGTCATGATAGACGGTTATCTCGGAAATTGGGTCTATCAGGATATGCGTGAAAACGGTGCGGTCGGTTTTGTGACCTATGACGGAAATGCCAACTATGCCGATTTTGACATCGATCAAAGAGAGCTTCGCTCCTATGTCAGTAAGGGAAACAAGCTCCCCGGCGTCAACATCAACGCAAAAAGTGCCATCGAATTGATTGAAAAGAACGTATCCACCGCAAAGATTATACTGAAGCAAGACGAATACAAGGGCGAATCCCAAAACGTGATCGCTGATCTGCCCGGAGAAATCGAGGATACCGTCGTTCTTACGGCACATTACGACTCCACTTCCCTTTCTCAAGGTGCGTATGACAATATGTCGGGTTGCATCGGTCTGCTTGGAATTATGGAGTATTTCTCCAAGCATTCTCATAAATACAGTCTGCGCTTTATCTTCTGCGGAAGCGAGGAACGCGGTCTTCTCGGCTCAAAAGCCTACACCGAAGCGCATGAAGAGGATCTGAAAAAGACGGTCTTGAATATCAATCTGGATATGATCGGCTGTATCATGGGCAAGTTCATCGCTTGCTGTACCGCCGAAGAAAAATTGGTTCATTACATCACGTATATGGCGTCTGAAAAGGGCTTTGGCATTTCGGCATATCAGGATGTGTATTCGAGCGACTCCACTCCCTTTGCCGACAAGGG
>JAZOPW010000331.1:0-3961 GCA_045655785.1 Eubacteriales bacterium | reverse complement strand
ATCGCAATGGCAGGTCTTACCATCACTCCCGCGCGTCAGGAAATGGTAACCTTCAGCGATTCCTACTACAATGCATCTCAGGTTCTGATCGTAAAGGCAGACGACACCACCTTTAACGAGTGCAAGACCGCAGACGATGTTGTAAAGCTTCTGGACGCAATGAACAAGGACACCAAGATCGGTTGCCAGACCGGTACCACGGGTGAAACCTACATCGTAGGCGACCTTGACAACCCCGATGGCTACGGCTTTAAGGGTCTGCCCGTAACCAAAATGGGCTATGACTACGCCGCTCTTGCTGTCACCGCAATGCGCAACGGCGAAATCAATTACGTCATTCTCGACAACGCTCCCGCTGATGCCATCGCAAAGAGCATAAATAAGTAATATTATTTGAGAGATTTTTTTGTGGGGAAACTTTTGAAAAAGTTTCCCCACACCCTTTCAAAACTTTCCCCAAAATGGGTATTTGCTAAATCGGGAATGTCTGGGTTCTCAAGATTTCCATATAAAGAAAGGATTTAACCATGAATTTTGCAGAAGAATGGTTAGCGTTTTGGCGGCTCTTTTATACCAATGGCGGTTATAAAAGAGTCTTTTCCGAGGGCTTAAAAAACACCCTCACCATTGCGATCCTCGGCTTGATCATCGGTATCTTCATCGGCACCCTGATCGCCGCAGTCAAGGTCATGCCCAAATACAAAATGCTTCCTCGCGTTCTCAACGGTGTCTGTAACGTATACGTCGGATTCTTCCGCGGCACGCCGATCGTCGTACAGCTCCTGCTTGCCTACTACGTGCTCTTCCCCTTGATGGGAATCTCGATCGGCTCGCTCAACACCTGTATCCTGATCTTTGGACTGAACAGCGGTGCCTACGTTTCCGAAATCATGCGTGCGGGGATTCAGTCGGTTGACAGCGGACAGATGGAGGCGGGACGCGCACTCGGACTCGGCTTTTATCCCACCATGCTGAAAATCGTGGTTCCGCAGGCTGTTAAAAACATTCTTCCCACGCTTGGAAACGAATTCATCGCATTGGTCAAGGATACCTCGGTCGTCAGCTTTGTAGCAGCGGTTGACCTGTACAAGGTCTTCACCGAAATGGGTAACGTCAACTATGAGTACCTTGCCCCCTATCTGATGATGGCATTGATCTACATCATCCTGATCATGATGATCACTCTGCTCTTCAAGCTTTTGGAAAAGCAGATGCACCGCGGTGACCGCGCGTGAGAAAGGAGACAGCGATGAGTAAAATGAAAAACGAAATCAAAGCCATGCCCAAGATCAAGGACGACGAATTGCTTGTGATCAAGGGACTTTGCAAGAGCTTTCCCCTTGGCAAGAAAAAGACATTATCCGTGCTCAATGAGATCGACTGCATCATTCATAAAAACGAAAAAATTGCGGTAATCGGCCCCTCGGGAAGCGGAAAAAGCACCTTTTTGCGTTGCATCAATTGTATGGAGGACCCCACAGGCGGTTCGATCTATTTCGGCGGCGAGGATATCGCCGACATGAAGGTGGACATCAACAAGCACCGCGAGCACATCGGCATGGTATTTCAGCAATTCAATCTGTTTAATAATAAGACGGTATTGCAGAACATTATGTTAGCCCCGGTTTACATCAAGACCAAAAAGGCAGGCGGTATTTTTGCAAAGCGTGCCGTAAAAAAGCAGATCAAGGAAGAAGCTCGTGAAAACGCCATGCGCCTGTTACAGCGAATCGGGCTTGAAGAAAAAGCCAATGCCTACCCCTCAACCCTTTCGGGCGGACAGAAGCAGCGTATTGCCATTGTCCGCGCCCTTGCAATGAACCCGGAGGTCATGCTGTTTGACGAGCCGACCTCGGCACTCGACCCCGAAATGGTAGGCGAGGTACTGGATCTGATCAAGGAGCTTGCCGACGAGGGCATGACGATGGTCATCGTCACCCACGAAATGGGATTCGCGCGCGAGGTTGCCGACCGTGTCCTGTTCATGGACGGCGGTAAGATTGCAGAGGACGCTCCCCCTGCCGAGCTGTTCGGAAACCCGAAAAACGCGCGCACCAAAGAGTTTTTAAGTAAGGTATTATAACACATGACCGCCGAGGCTTATCACCTCGGCGGTCATCTTATTTCAAAATTTTGTCTTTTTATAATCTGTCAAAAAGCGTTCCTTGAATTCGTCGGAGCAGGTCAAGCCTACGTCATGCATTGCTTCTACCGCACATCCGTAAATGGGCGGTACGTTGGAAAAGATAACGTGAACATCCGATGGTGAAAGCGCACGAACCGCCTCTGCATATTCGGGGAAATTGGCAAAAATACCGCCATTGAGTACAAGGTCAAACGGTTCTCCCATGTCCCGATACGCCGCCCATACAACGTTCGCCATGTCTGCTGCGCAGGTGTTGAAAATGTTGCGTGCGACAAGGTCTCCCCGGCGTCTGGCATAAAAGACATTGGGAGCAAATGACGCCACGTACGAACGTCCCTTTGCATAGATCTCCACCAGATTACACCACATTTCAGTGCCTGCCTGCGCGTCCAAAAGCTCGGTCAACAGTGTCTTTTCCGCACTGCCGTCATGTGCGCGAAGTGCCGCCTGAATCGCGTATCTGCCAAGCGAAAAACCGCTTCCACAGCTGTCGATCAGGTGTCCGCCACCGCCAAAATGCTTATAGTCATTTCCCTTTCGGATATACAGTGCCGAGCCGGTTCCGCAGATCATACAAGCACCGTCACGGTGTCCCAGCATTCCCGAAATCAGAGCGCATCCGTCTCCCTCGAGCCGTATTTTCCCGACGGGAAAGCTCTGCTCGAAGAAGCGAACGAAGTCATCATAATAGTACTCTACGGTTGCGATCGCTCCATAAAGCGCATCGATCGAACCGTCGGCAATGGCAAAAAGCTTATGGAGCGTCGATTTGCAGTTTTGGGCAGTCTTTTCAAAGCCGTGGTCGAAGGGAATGCCTGCGGGATCGGTGATGTTTGCAACAATCTCACCCGTGTCACGAAACAGAATGGCATTCGCTTTGGTTCCGCCGACGTCAAGTGCGGCAAGGTATCTGTTTGACATATTGAATCCTCTTTTCGTTGTCCTCTTATTTTCCTGCCACGCTCATATCGCGCACAAGCACGTGGGGAGAGCCGAACACGGTAAAGCCGCCGGGAATCCCCCATTTGATCTCGTTTCCGAGACGGTCGATCGACTTGAGCAGCTCAAAGAAATTGCCCGCTACCGTAAAGGATTTGATCGGCTCTGCGCGTTTTCCGTTGCGCACCATAAAGCCTGCGCTTTCGATTGAAAAGTCACCCGTAACCGCATTGGCACCCGCGTGGAAGCCCTTGCATTCGGTAATATAGATTCCCTCTCCAACCGCGCGGAGAAGCTCCTCCTCGGTGGCGTCTCCCGCCGCGATCGAGAAATGGTACGGTGCGATCGACACGGGAGCGGCATAGCTTCCCTTTTGTCCGTTACCTGTGGACTCCACTCCCGCCTTCTTTGCGGTCGTCAGATCGTACAGCAGCGTTTTCAGCACACCGTTCTCGATCACGTTCCGACGTGCCGTGGCAACACCCTCGCCGTCAAACGGCGTCTGCATCGGGGAATCGGCTTGCATGGGATCGTCCACCAGCGTGATACAATCGGCGGCGATCTTCTCGCCCTCCTTCCCTGCCAAAAGGGAAAGACCGAGCTGTGCGTTCTTTGCAGAGAACACGGGAGAAAAGGTAGAAAGGAATTGGCGGAACTGTGTGCCGTCAAACAGCACGTTGTATTTGCCCGACGCAACAAGACCTGCGCCCAATTTATCAAGCGCACCCTTCACAGCCTTTGCGGGAAGCTTCTCAAAATCCGACATCGCACTGCCAAGACCAAACTCAAAGCTCTCCTGTGCCTCGTCACCATCACGCACCACGGGCATCACGTACGCACCGCTCATGCCCACGCGGTTGGAAAGCTCCAGCCCGT